>DLUO01000087.1:2925-10583 GCA_003444595.1 Bacillota bacterium | reverse complement strand
TTATGAGGCCTGGAAAGTGATCTGTTGCAGTAAACACATGAAGGAAGAGTTGCAATATGTTTTTCAGTTGCCCGGGGACAAGGTGGAGATTATCCCCAACGGCATCAGGCCGGAAGCTTATGAAGCTGCCGGCATAACGCCGGATATTAAAGGGATCACTTTTCAACCCGATGAAAAAATAATTTTCTACATCGGGCGCCTCGTCCCGGAGAAAGGTGTTCAGGTGCTCCTGGAGGCCGCGCCCGGTATTCTGCAGCGCTTCCCACAAACAAAGGTTATTATTGCCGGGACGGGGCCTTACGAAGAGTACTTAAAGGGACGGGCCCGGGAGTTGGGACTGGAGGGAAAAGTGTTTTTTTGCGGTTATATCGACGATCAGACACGTAACGAGCTGTACAGTCTTGCCTCTATTGCCGTGTTCCCCAGTTTATATGAACCCTTTGGCATAGTCGCCCTGGAAGCCATGATTACAGGAACACCGGTTGTTGTTTCCTCCGTGGGAGGGCTGGAGGAGATCGTTGAGCACCAGGTGGACGGTTTAAAAGCCTATCCGGGGGATTCCCGCTCCCTGGCGGAGCAGGTCTGCCAGTTGCTGGAGAATGAGGAGAGGGCGGCATCTCTGGCGGAGAAAGCCTATCAGAAAGCGAAGACCTTTTCCTGGGATGAGATCGCCCGGAAAACCGCAGAAGTATACCGGGAAATTGTGCTCTCTCCTGAAAACAGGCGCTGGCAGCAGGAGGCTGCCAGAGAAAAAATGCAGGAAACAATTACAGTACAAAAGGCGGAGGATGCCCCTCAAATTCCTTACCTGATATGAAAATGGAGCAGCGTTTGCTATAGGCGGAGCTCCGTCTGCCACTCGTAAAGTTCTACGGCTCGCTTGAGCCCCGACGTTATATTTCAAAAAGGCTCACTTGCTTGTACTGGGCTCTTTGCTTTAAGGCGCTGCGGCTCTCTGTCTCCAGCTGTACTTCAGGTATACCCCTTATGTCGTTGATAAAAGGAGAAGGGGTACGGCCGGTCAGCAGAATGAGTTCGTCCTGTGCTCTGGTAATCCCGACATAAAAAAGCCTTCTCTCTTCGTCAATGTAAGTATGAAAACCCGAGCGGCCTTTTTTTAGAGGAATCGTGCCGTCGTTTACTCCGCAGATAAATACGACGGGGAATTCAAGGCCCTTGGCGGAGTGTATGGTCATCAAGGAAACCGCATCAGAGGAATACTTCCTGTTGCCGCTGCGGACAATATCGCTTTCCTGACCCAGGAGAAGGTTATGTATAAAAGAAGTCGTATCTTCATACATAACAGAGGTATCGAAAAGCAACTCCATGCACCTCATACCTGACAGGACGTTGTCGTTGATCCAGGAGGCGATAATCTCACCGGGCTTTTTTTGTTTAACCATGGGTTCATATTTCCGCAGCATGGCGATGAATACCCGGAGCTTATTCTCTTTCTGCGGCGGCAGTACGGCGGTCTCCATGATCCTGATAAGGGATGACAGGCTTCTGTCAGATGCAGCATAGCTCTCCAGGACTTTCTGCTGCCGCCCTGCCGTAAAGATGCCCCTGCCCTGTAAACAGACCAGCAGTGAAGCCACGTCCCCGGGGTTGAGCAAAAACCGGAGAAAGGCAATGGTTTCACGGACCGGTTGCTCGGCCAGGAAATCATCCCTTCCCACGACGACATACTGGATGCCCTCTTTGGAGAGACACTGTTCCAGAATTTCCGCCTGGCGGTTAGTACGGTATAAGACGGCAATTTCGGAAAAGCCTATGGGATGTTTTGCCGTTGCCCTGCTTTTACGGGGTGCTGACAGTGCCTGCGTATCAAGCATATCGATTCCGCCAACCATACGGTTTATTTCCTTGGCCACAAACACCGCCTCTGAAAGCTCGTCCCCTGTCGTTATAAGACGTACCTTGGCCCCCCGTTCCCTTTTAGTCTCCAGAGAAGGGGCAAGGTTCCCGGACTTTTTGGGGGAAAGCACAGCCTGGGCGCAATTGATTATTTCAGGTGTGGAGCGGTAATGCTGCCTCAGCCGTATAAGCCGGAGGCCGGGGAAGTCATCTTGAAATTTTTCAAAAAAGCGGAAATCCGAGCCCCTGAAGCCGTAAATCGACTGGTCGGGATCGCCAATGATAAATATGCTCTCGCTCTTCTTGCTCCATTCCTTGATCAGGCGGTATTGAACCGCGTTTATATCTTGGAACTCATCTACCAGCAGGTGGGAGAATGAGCCCCTTATGCCATCCTGTGCCGTTTCTTCCCCCTTTCTGCACCTGAACCCGCGCAGGACGGTGAGAAGGATATCGTCATAGTCCATCAGGCCGTAGCGTTCGAGCTGTGAGCAGTATGCCGCGTATAGCCGGTCAAAGGAGGCGCTCCTTGCTCCTTTACTGACGGAACGGGCGTCCCGGGGCGTCATCTTTTGGAGGTCAGGAAGAGGAAGGTCTCCCTTTTCGCTGCCTGCCCGCTGCGGGCTGTTGTTTTTCAGCAGCGATATTTCCCGTAGCGCATCCCGTGGAGGAATTTTTAGTTTTAGTTCTTTTAAAAGTTCTTTGATGATGGTCAGCGCATGGTACTCATCGATAATGGTGATGTTTTCCCGGCCTTCCCATCCGGACAAAATCTCCAGGCAGATAGAGTGGAATGTCCCTATATTTACCGCTCCTGCCGTATGCTTGTCCCCGAAGTGCTTTGTCAAGCGGAGGCGCATCTCATTAGCGGCCTTATTGGTAAAAGTAACAGCAGTTATCTGTGAGGGGCTGACAGCACACTCCTCTACCAGGTAGGCGATCCTGGATATCAATGTTTTGGTTTTTCCGGTCCCGGGGCCAGCAATTACGGCAACTGCCGGGTTGGAACACGAGGCGGCTGCCCACTGCTCCTCGTTCAGCCCATAGGGAGCGCTGGAGGAAGGGGATAGAGCAGTTATATGGGCGCTGTTTTCGTCCGGCGGGGAGGTTGTCTCCGGAATAGGCACTTTTTTGGCTCTACCAGGGGGCATATTTTCCTTTTTAAAAGTTTCAGGCAGCAGCTGCCTTCCCGCTGCTCTTTTTTCTGCTCTTTTTTTATTACCGGCGCCATACTTTTCCCCGGAGCTCTCCTTAAAATCCTGCTTAACGCCAAGACACAACTGCCCTGAAAACCTTTCGATTTCATGCCTATCCATTATTTTAATTTTGCCATATTCTCCGTCGAATCCCGGCTGTATCTCGACCTGGCCGCACCTCAGCCTGCGGATGCCTTCAGCGATGTATGGCCCTGCAGCCAGTTCTATATCGCTGAGCGCGGCCTCTCGTAAGATGAAAAACTCCGTTCCCAGGTTCCGCAGCAGATCCTCATATCTTTCCTTTACCTTTTTGCTGGAGACGGAAAAGCCGATGGAGGAAGCGATTATTTCATGAAGGGGGATCAGGCTCTCAAAGTGTTTCGCCGACGGTGGGACAAACCCCTCTTCCCTGTCGGCAAGCACTTCCACCCGGTGAAGCACCCCCACTGTAATCCGGCCGCCGCAGACAGGGCATTTGCCGTCCGCAGCATTGGTCTCCGAAGGTTTCCAGCATATTTTGCAAGTTCTATGACCGTCATAGTGGTATTTGCCTTCTTCCGGGAAAAACTCAATTGTGCCGCGAAACTCGTTGGTATTACGGTTTTGCAATGCCCTGGATATGCAGCTGTACGAAAGGGCGGTATCGAAAATGTTCGCTTCCCTTCCAAGGTTTGCCGGTGAATGTGCATCGGAGTTGGAAACAAGGGTGAAACCATCCAGCGCCGAGAGGCGCCAATTCATAGGGGGATCTGAGGAGAGTCCTGTTTCCACGGCATATATATAGCCTGTAAGATCCTCGAAGCACTCGGTGATATCGTCGAAACCGGAATAGGCACCGAACAGTGAAAAATGCGGAGTCCAGATATGTGCAGGAATAAATACTGCTTCCGGACAGGTGTCGAGCACTATTTCCAGAAGATCCCTGCTGTCCAGTCCCAGTATCGGCCTGCCGTCAGAGTGCAGATTGCCGATGGCCTCCAGCCGGTGCGCTATTGCTGCGGCTTCTTCCAGTCCGGGGAGGAGTATCAGGTTGTGGACCTTTCTGACCCTTCCCTTCTTTTTATAGATTGAGCTGATCTCACCTGAGACAATGAACCGGGGTTGGAAATTTGCCCCGGTGACCTGATCTTCCTTTTGTAGATCCTCCCTGAGGACATAAAGCCCTTCCTCCGAAGGGATAAGTTTCTCCTTTAATTCCCGGCGCCAGCCCGGATGAGTGAAGTCCCCCGTCCCGACAACGCCGATCCCCTTACGCCGCGCCCAGAAAGCAAGCATTTCAGGGACACATTCCCGGCTCGTAGCCCTGGAGTATTTGGAATGGATATGAAAATCAGCAAGAAACACTTTTATCCACCTGCTCATGAAGGCAATTTAACACCGTCAAACGTGTCTTATTATCCCGGAAACTCAAAACGTATAAAATGTCTTTTTGAGCTCTCGCCCACAGCAAAACGCTGCTCCATTTCCATATTATATCATAAATGGAATTGCCCCAGGCTATTAGTTACTTGCTGATCGTTATAGGATTACTGGCGATAGGCTCTTCAGCCGAAGCTTATACCCGCCTTACCCTACTTTCTGATTCCCTCTATAAATAAGAAAATCCCCTGAAAAATTCCAGGGGCTTACTTATACTTAACACTATTCAGTAATTGTAATGCTTTTGTTTTTTTCATCCCATTTTACTTTCATACCGATTTGTTCAGAAACAAACCGTAAAGGGATTAAAGTGCGGCCTTTCACGACCATAGCCGGCACATCAAGTTTAATCACTTGTCCGTTAACCAGAGCATCGTCAGAATCAAGGGTTAAAACTACTTCTTTATCTTTGTATTTTACTTTTGGCACAGGTCTGGGCGGCATTGGGGAAAGTACCGGCCGAAAGAAAGCTGTTAAAGACAGTTGCAAAAAGGCCGCTCTTCTGTTACTATACATAGAGGGGTAATGCATGTGAAGTTTTTTACTGCACGGAGGTAATCCAATGTCCGAAGTATATTTAGAGAAGTCCTACTGGGTGGGGCTTATTAAGATGAGCCTTTCCCGGCTGTTTATTTTAAGAGTGCTCTATGAAGAACCGCTGCACGGTTATGAAATCAGCAAAAGGATAGATGTTATCACAAAGGGTTGCTGCGCTCCGACAGAAGGAGCGCTCTACCCGGTATTACATGAATTTGCTGAGGGAGGGTATCTGAACTGCCAAACCCAAGTGGTTGATGGCCGGCAAAGAAAGGTTTACAGCATCACTAAAAAAGGTGAAGAGGCTTACCGTGTTGCTATTGAGGCTTGGGAGGAAACCGCAAAAGCACTATTAAAAGCAAAAAAAAGTTTGTAGACCGTTTAGTAGGTTTGTAGTCCATTGAAGGTGGAGGGGAATATAATGAAAAACAATTATCAGAGCCGGTTTGTATCCACGAGCGCCTCAGAAAAAATTGAGCAGATCACCGCCGATATGCAAGGATATCTGACCGGTATCCGTCAAAAATCGGAGAAAAAATTTGTCGGGGTCATGCATCCAGTGGTACCCCAGGAATTGTTGTATGCCGCAGGTCTGCATCCTTTTAGGCTTTTCCCTTTTCCCGGAGAACCGATTACTGCCGCGCATGCCCATCTGCACACTGCAACTTCATCTGTATTTCGTGCCATTTGGGATCAGGTTTTAAAAGAACGGTATCCTTTTATGGATGCTGTTGTTTTACCTGAATCCTGTGAAACAGTAACTTATTTTGCACGGGGCTGGAGATACAACCGCCCCCATGATTTTGTAGCTACAATTGCCGGAGTGCGGTTCAGCAAAACCGGTAATGCCCTCAAGTTTTTTTGCAGGGAACTGGAAGCCCTTGCCAAAACCTTCGAGAAATTTTCGGGAACAAATATTTCAGCGGATTCACTGGCGCAGGCAATCGATATCTATAATAAAAATCGTGAACTGATCAGGAATATCTACGACCTAAGAAAAAGTGAATCTCTACCTCTTTCCGGGTTAGAGATGCTTAAAGCGATCATGACAAGCCATATTATGGATAAGGAAGAAAACAATCGGCTCCTGCAAACTTATTTAGATGAACTTAAAAACAGAGAAAAGCACCCTGCACCAAAAGTTAGGCTGATGGTGTCGGGCCCCTGTATTACAGATTTTCGTCTGTTGGAAACATTAGAGGCTGCGGGAGCGCTTGTAGTTATCGATGATACCAACATTGGCTCGCGTTCCTTTTTCTTTAACGTGGATGATGATCCCAATCAATTCATGGCCCTTGCAAGGGCTTATAACACAATACCCTGCCCCTTTTGCTTTTCTGCTGAAAACCGGCTGACTCATCTTATCAACATGGCAAAAGAATATAGGGTTGACGGCCTGGTTTTCGCCCTTGAAAGGGGCTGCGAAGGGGAAAAAATGGATTTTCCTTATCTCGAAAAAGAGATAACCACAAAGACCAAACTTCCTGTGCTCTTTATCGATACCGAATATCTCTGCGATATGGCGCCTATTCGCACTCGAATAGATGCCTTCATCGAGTCCTTGATATAATTAATAAACCAAGGGGAGAAGATAATGGCCGAAAAGAAAACGAGGAGACTCCAATCCGCAAGAGCCATCGGTGCAACCATCCGCAAATTTTATGAAGACGCCTGGGCAAAAAGGCCCATCGCCTGGTCGGTGGCAACTGCAAACCCGCTTGCCGATATCTGCACAGCCCTCGGGATCCAAGTCGTTTACCCGGGGAATTACGCCTGCATCTGTGCAGCGCAACATCTGTCCGAAAAATACTGCTCCATAGCCGAGGGCTATAACTATAAACGCGAGTTGTGCTCTTATATTCGGAACGTTTTCGGCTACATCCTGGCCGGGGAAGGAGAACACCCCATGGGAGGGATCCCCGAACCGGATGTGATCGTCTCTATCTCAAATTCTTGCCTAAATTATTTAAAATGGTTTGATGCGATGCACCTGTACTTCGACAAGCCCTTTGTGTTTCTGAACACCCCTCATCGCCTCTTCGAGCATGACATACCCGATTACTATCTGGATTACGTCCTCGAAGAGCTTAAAATTTGCATTGAACAATTGGAAAAAATTAGCGGCAATAGATTGACGGAACAAAAATTAAAGGAGGTAGCCCATTATTCCCGAGAACAGGGCAAATACTGGAGAGAGTTGCTGGAACTAAACAAATCTGTCCCGGCCCCTGTAAATCTTTCAGATCTGGCCAACCTCATTTTTATCCCAACTTCACTATCCGGAACAGCGTACGGGCTGGAACTTCTAAAAGAAGCTGTCGCTGAGGTGCGAGAGAGAGTCCGGAACAAAGTAGGGGTCATCCCTGAAGAAAGGCGCCGGCTGGTTATGTTTAACATTCCTCCCTGGTACCGGCTTGGCTTTGTCGATTACTTTGCCGAGAGAGGCTGTGTTTTCCCTTTTGGCAATTACAACCGTTACCTATGGAATACACAAGATATCGATGATGCAGATCCCTTGGAGTATCTGGTCCGGAAAGGGCTAAGTTTTGGTTATGACGGCGGATACGGTTCTACCCTTGCAGAAACCCTATATAGCTGCATGGGCGATAGGCTTGCCCAAGATATTAAAGATTACAAAATTGATGGAGC
>DLUO01000087.1:0-2672 GCA_003444595.1 Bacillota bacterium | reverse complement strand
CTTATTCCGATGCGGAGATAAAACAGAGAGTCGATGCTTTCCTAGAGATGATAGGGGTATAGAGGAGAGTTGTAAAATGGTTTTATTTGCTGGGCTGGATTCAGGTTCGACATCAACAAAAGCTGTCTTACTAGATGAAAAAGGGACGCTAATCGGCGCAAAGATCGTGCCTACCGGAAGCAATTTCCGGAAAAGTGCAGAGATAACTTTGCATGCCCTTTTAGATAAAACTTGTTCTACGCTGGACGATCTGGGTGCTATCGTATCAACCGGTTATGGAAGATTCATTAGCGGATTTAATTCCAAGGCTATGAGCGAAATTACCTGCTGCGCTCGTGGGGCCCACCACCTGCATCCAACGGTCAGAACAGTAATAGATATCGGGGGGCAGGATAGCAAAGTCATTAAACTCGATAGTAGGGGGCGGGTTATCCAGTTTTCTTTGAATGATAAGTGTGCTGCCGGCGCAGGCAAATTTCTAGAGAGGATCGCCGTCTCGCTCGAACTGGACCTGGAAAAAATGGCGGAGCTTTCCATGCAATCGTCAGAAAAATCGCCAATTTCGACACAGTGCACTGTCTTTGCAGAGGCAGAAGTAATTTCAAGGATTTCAAATGGGGAGCCTTTAGAGGGCATCGTCAAAGGGATCCATAGCGCGCTCGCCGACAGGATTTTCACTCTAACGACGGGTTTGGATATAGAAAAGGATATCATGATCTGTGGCGGTGGCGCTAAAAATGGTGGCCTGGTCAAAGAACTTGAAGGGCTCCTTGGTGAAATCGTACTGCCCCGAGAAATTGATCCGCGGTTGGTAACCGCTATTGGCGCAGCTCTTATGGCGCGCGACTTGCGTAAAAAATCGGCCTAAAAACAATATAATGCAGCTTGTTTAATTACAAATTTTTACTTTTTCCCGAAAAAATTTCTGGAAATACACTTTGTTATGTGTTATATTTATATTAGGATAAGATATGTTTTACCCCTTTACACCTGAATAATGTCCAGCAGCAGGTGCCGTAAGGCTTGAAAGGGAAACCGGTGAAAATCCGGTGCGGTCCCGCCACTGTAACAGGTAGCTTCCTCCAAAGTGTCACTGGTTTAAAACCGGGAAGACGGAGGAAGGCAATGATCTGTAAGCCAGGAGACCTGCCTGTTGCTGTAAATGCAGCAGACCCCTTCGAGGGAGAGGGGAGGTGTATGTCTACAGCCACGCGTTTCTTCTCCGTGGCTTTTATTTTTGAATAGAAAGATGTGGGATAAATCTATGCCTAGAAAGCTGATTCTTTTATGCTTCGCCATTGCCGTAGCCATGACAGCCCTGCTTTTCGGATGTGCCCGGGTTGAGGACAGCAGGGGCAGCGAGGGGCAGAACCGGGAACAGGAACAGTTTGAAATTGTTTTGGAAGACGATCTGGGACGGCAGGTCCGCATTTCGCGGAAACCGCAGAGGATTATTTCTTTGGCGCCGGGTCTCACCGAGACGCTTTTTGCCCTGGGTCTTTCGGAACGTATAGTAGGGGTAACGGAGTACTGCAACTACCCCCCGGAAGCTCTGGAGAAGCCCAAGGCTGGTAGTTTTTCCGAACCGAGCATTGAAAAGGCGGTAGCTTTACAACCGGAGCTTGTCGTAGCGGTACCCTTACATGAAGAATCGCTTTTCCGACTGGAAGAGTTGGGCATACCGGTGCTGATCCTGGAACCTACCTCTGTGGATGATGTATATCGTTCCATTGAGTTGCTGGGTTTGGCTGCCGGTGAAGAAGAAAGGGCACGCCGGCTTGTGTCGGAGATAAAATCAAGGATGGATGCGGTCAGTGAAAAGCTGTCCGGGGTGCCGGAAAGCGAGCGGGTAAGGGTTTACTACGAGGTATATGCCGATCCCCTGATGAGTGTTGGCTCCACCTCCGTGATTCATGAACTTGTCGAGGCGGCAGGCGGGAAAAACATCTTTGCCGATGTTAAGGAGCCATACCCTTTAGTCAGCAGCGAGGCGGTCGTGGATCGCAACCCGGAAGTAATAGTCCACCCCAATTACCACGGGACAGAGGGATTTCTGGCTAAAGAGATTCAAGCCCGCCCGGGTTGGGGATCCGTTGCCGCCGTGGCTGAAGGGCGCATTTTTAGCATAGACCCCGATAAAGTCTCACGCCCCGGGCCCCGAATTGGTGAAGTTGTCGAGGAGTTGGCCGGATTGTTTTACCCGGCGTTGGAAAATTAACAGGATCCAGGTGATGATCGTCTATGCGGCAAGAAAAGGAAGAAGGTGTTTTTTCGGCTAACCGTACCTTCATTCATACCAGTCGGCAAAAAAAAGCCTGTCTGCTGGTGCTGTTATTTCTGCTGGTCGTTTCCCTTGTTTATTCCAGCAGTTATGGGGCGGTTTCGCTGGATAAAAGAGAAATCGTTTATATTATTATGGAGCGGATTGCCGGCTTTTCACCTGCCGAATCCATAAGCGGGACGACCAGAGATATCGTGCTGAACATCCGCCTTCCCAGGGTTTTCCTGGCAGCAATGGTCGGCGCCGCTCTTTCGGTGGCCGGCGCTACATTTCAGGCGCTTTTCCGCAATCCTCTTGCGGATCCTTATATCATCGGGGTATCCTCCGGAGCGTCCCTGGGCGCCGCTCTGGCTATTGTATGCGGACTAACCCCTGTCTCTTATACACATCT
>DLUO01000104.1:6074-13535 GCA_003444595.1 Bacillota bacterium | reverse complement strand
TTAAGTTATCAGGTTGAACTTCGGGTTAAGCACAACTGTAAGCTTGTCGATAACGGTATACTGGCCAATTTCGCGGATCCTGGACTTTACCTTTTCCGCTTCGTCAGGACGGACAAAGTTCTCCGCCAGAATCTGTTTTACCCTCTCCACACCATCCTTAATACTTTCCTCATCATCAGTGGCACAGTACATCCCCAGCAAGTACTCCAGCACATAAACAGGGACATTGGCCCCTTCCTTAATCTTTTGCGTCAGGTCCTTGCGCACGACCCTGCCGGAAAAGTATTGGTTTAGTTTTTCATTCAGCGTCATTATCTGATCCGCACTTTCCAAGCTTCTCACCTGCTCATTTAAAAATTAAATTCATCACTGATGAGTAAATCTATGGTAAAGGGTATCTTTTCGTATATCTTTTCTACAGACTCTTCCTCATCCTCCATAATTAAATAATAGTGTTCGCTTTTATCATAAGCCATATCTTTCAGGGTAAACTTTTCCCGGAAAGTACGCTCCTGTGGCTGTTTCGAACTGCTGTCGGCAATAATAATGTTTTCGTTGGAAATTCGCTTTCCTTTCGCATCGGCAAAATAAAGCTTGAGCTTAAGCGGCAGTTTTTTCTCTTCAACCTTATCAGTCTGTAAGAATTCCAGGTAGGTAATGCGGTTGGTGATTTTCCTGGAGATATTGGTCAGCTTAACCGTAACTTTTGTTGCCCTGTAAGCATCTTTCCGTACATATTTGAACTTGATTAAAGGAATGATTATCTCTTGCAGGGAGGCTCCGCCGTGGACATAGTTGGCTCCCGGCCCCTGGACCTTATACCTGATCACACCCCTGGGCACAATTGCCGTGAGAGTGGTCTGCTCACCCAACAGGTAATCCATAGAAATGGAAAGAGCGCCTTCAAGATCAAAGGCTGCAGTGGTTAAAAGAAATCTCCTTCCGGCTTCCATCGCTTCGGTGTCATGCTTGCTTAGCTTATCATGCTCTTGCAGGGGAGACCTTCGATAGATAAAACCGTGATCTGCGGTGATATAGATATTGGTGGCACTGACATGGTTCACCAGGTTCCTGACCAATTGGAGCAGTTCCTGCAGGGCCTTTTCTGCAGCATTAAACACTTCCCGCTCTGTGATGCTTTTATCACCGCTTGCATCAATCACGTTATGGTAGATGTAGATCAGCCTGTTCCCTTCAAAGGCTTCTTTGTATTCAGCCCTTTTCATATCTGCCATATCCTGGTACTGGATGGCTACCGCACGCTGACTTTTCATGAAGAGGAGCTTTTGCCTGTTTTCTGTTCCCTGGGTATTGATGCCGTCTTTTATTACATCTGCATGATCATTAATCTCCGTTACTTTTCCGGGTAACAGGCCAGCCATGCCCATTTTGGTTGTGGAAGGAACTATTCCTTGCATAAAGGAAAGCTGGGCTGTACCCCGCAGTTCCTGCTGTAAAAGGAGCTGCAGTTCCTGGCCAATTTCATAGCGCAAGCCGTCGGAGATAATGACAAAAACCCGTTCATCATTATCAATATGGGATGAGATATGATCACTGTAGAAATTTTTCTGCTGCTTAACTCCTGCCAGGGGATAACCTTGCGGCGATTGATTTGCCAAAGCGTCAGACCATTTTACAGAGAGTTCGTTCAGGAACCAATGGGCATAGGTATGCTCAACTTTTTCTGCCAGCCTGACGAAGGGTTCCTTGTTATCAATATTGTCGTAATGCAGGTAAAATTTCCTGTAATACTGGTCCAGCAGGAAATACTCGTTGGCATATGTATGAGCCAGTTCAAAAGCAGTTGAACCTTTAATTTCTTTGCCTGTTTTCTTTTCTGCCTCCAATAATGCCACGGCATAGTATAGTGCCTCATACTCATTTTCCAGTTCTGCAAACCAATGGCTCGTCCTTCGTTTATTGATAATCCGGCGGTATTTATCAAACTCACCGATATCTTCCAGGAGGTTGTCCCTAAGCTTTGCCAGGATAGCCTGATCAAAGGCCCTAAATGTATCACATTCCAGATATTTTTCCATGTCCCATTTGTCGATATAGTTTCTAACTTTTAATATTTCTTCTGCTTGACAGGAGAGGGCATCATAATATTTGCTGTCCGCGGTATGGTTCATAAAACTGTTGACAAAAATCATACTGTCTGTTTTTTTTAGCCTCACTAACTGTTGCCAGGTCTCGGGCAGTTTTTCTTTAAGATTGTAGCTCAAGTGAGTAACAAGCAGCATGAGCAGTAACTTTTCCAGGGACCTTTCTTCATCGGTATAGCCATAGCGCTTTTCGGCCAACTCCCAGAAAGAATCCGGATCGCCGAAGCTGTTGATTGCCTCTATATATTTGTTCTGCGCCTCCGTCTCCCCGACGAAAACTTTTCGGACAACCTGTTCAAAATCCGCAACCGGCAGTTTGCATAAGACGGACATAACGGCGATATGGATTCTGTCCTCTGTAAAGATATCCATACCGTAAGAGGCAAATTTTTTATAGCGCTCCCGATTGTCAAAAAACTTAAGATACTTACGAAAGATATCGGTCAGGGCCGGGTCTTTTACACCAAAGTCCCGCATGATCAGAACGGCTTTATCCGTGGAGAACTCCCTGCTGTATTTGAGTATATCAAGGAGCCAGTTGTCCCTGTGCGCAGGTTTTGGCAGCGGGGAATAAACCAGATAGTTTGAATCGGGATCTACCTTTTCCAGCTGGTATTTGATTTGGAAGGCGTTGTTTTCATGGAGCTTTAGAATACGGGCGTTCTCCAGCTCAATAGTATCGATATCAAGGGCAAACTGGCCCTCTTCATCATACCAGAAGATGATATGTCGTCTGGCACCATTAGATGGTTGTTCGTTAAAATGATCTTCCAGTATTTTTTTCATTTCGATCAGGTTCATTGTGTCACCTACTCCGCTGTTTCACCGTCAGCAAACTCTTCGGTTTTTATAATCTCTGTTAATGCCTTGTTCAGGGATGGTATTTCATCAACTGCCGTCTTCCATACAATATTCAGGTCTATATCGAAATAGCCATGTATAAGACGGTTTCTCATCCCTACAACAGACTTCCAAGGAATCTGAGTGTATTTAGCACAAAATTCCGGCGTTACTTTATTGGCTGCCTCTCCAATTATCTCAAGCAATTGGACGATGGCAAGGCTTAACATCCTGTCATGCTCCAGGTCATTTCTTGTCTTGCCCTTGATAAATTTTTGTATTTCCTCAGCCCCATCACGCATGTGCTTTACCCTTACCAGGTCATGCTTCAACATGCAGCACCTCCGCTGAATCCAACACTTCGTTGCGAAAATAGCGGCTTAAATCATTGGGAGTTCTCATATCTACCTTGTGTCCGCCCAACAGAGAAGAAAGCTCATCTTCCATTTCCACTAACTCAAAGAACCCCGGTATATGCTCTTCTTCAAATTCCACCAAAAGATCAATATCGCCGGCCTTTTGTAAATCCCCGTGCAAAGCCGATCCAAATAACGCAAGTTTTTTGATATGATGTTTGCGGCAAAATGAGGCAATGACAGCATCGGAAATATTGATTTTTTTAACTGCACCCATACTCAAAACCTCCTCTGTCTTATAATAGTCCCCAAATTATATTTTAGCCAACAAGTCTGCTTTTAATGGCTTTTTGCCGGCTTCCTGGGGAATTTCCACAGCCTGGAATTTGGCATAGTTCACCTTTACCCCGTCATCCAGGTCGAGGTCAATCTTCCGGTTCGCCACATGGGCGATGGCCTGGTCGTAGATCCTGCATTCCTTTAGCTGCTTTAGAATTTGCTCCTTCCTTTTCCTGGCTTTAGCCTTCTCCCTGTCGGAGATATTGGAGTCCATGAGGATATCCAGATGGTTTATCTCCCCTTCATATTTTTTCTGCTGCTTGTGCAGGTAGTCTGCCCGTACACGGGCTACGGTAAAGGGATCGTAGCGGTGCAGGTAGATAAGGGCTTTGAAGCCGTTTTCTTTGCCGCTGTCAAAAAGCCAGTAGATGGGCCGCTTTTTATAGATTCTGACATGATCCTTGTAGAAGTCCTTGAGGAAGTAGCGGCGGATGGCCTGCCGGGGTGTTTCGGTAGTTTTCATGCCCAGTGTTTCTGCGATAAAGTTCAGGTTCTCCTCCAGGGTTTCCGCTCCGAAGGAGGTTTTGACAAAGGCGATGAACCGTTCCAGGATGTCGTCCTTAAAATAGTCCCCGTCGGCGATGGGGATGATGTTGTTTTTTGCTATTTCGATGGATGATGGGATCCAGGCGTCGCCGGTGTTGATCTGCCATGTCCCGTTTTCCAGGCGAAACTGCTTGTTGAAGTCCCCACCGGCATAAATAAGCCCTTCTTTGTCCAGGGAATAGCGGCCGAACATGCAGCCCACCCCGTAGGAGATGAAGGATTTGATCTCCCGCTCCCGGTCGGCTTTGCGGATGGTGATGTCTTTATCCTCCACTTCGGGGGTCAGTTCGTCCTGCAGGCCGTAGATCTCGATGAAGATGCGGTTCAGCTCTTCTTCATTTTGTTTAAGCTGGTTGAATTGGGCTTCGGTGAAGTAAGACCAGTTATTGTAAGCTTGCTCTATTGATGTTGCGTTGTTTTTATTGGTAAGGAGGGGGTGCTTTTGAAAATCCCATGATGTTTCGAATGAGTCCCAGTCGGTTTTTGACATTTTTACATTTTGTTTAATTATATCTAAATTCACTTCGTATCCTTTGTTGCTAAAAGGAATTTTTTTAATTTGTCTAGGACCATAATTCAAAGTTGGAGAAACTATATCAAGAAAGATTTTAGATGTATTTGAATTCAGTAAGGCTCCGATAATTAGTAAATCTTTATCTGAGCCAAAACCACACATGCTAGCACTTGAAAAAAGGTAACCTTTGCCAAAATACCGCACACTAAATCTATCTGAACTGATAGCTGTCCAAGTAATTCCAGGATAAAAAAATTTGCTTGTACTAGCAATATATCTTGACCAATGTCCGCCATTGTTTAAAAGAGTTGCATTCTTTTTAACCTCTTTTCCATCGTTTTCCCAGTTTGTAACGTCATTATTGTTGCCATACCATTTTCGAAATGGTCCTCCATTATTATAAGGGAACCATTTTTTTTTGCTAACCTGTGCCTCTTTTGATGAAGAAAAATCAAAACCTATTAAATTAAAGTCGACTTCATACCAACATCTTACAAACCTTTCGTTATTACCAGTTCCCATTCCCTTTCGAAATTCTACCTTTTTACCTATTGCTTCGTATTCTTTGAACCATTTGAATATATTATCACCTGCCCAATAAGCAATTGGACTTCCTGGTATTTTTTTAAAATTAGCTGTAATGGAAGAATATCGATAACTAACCTTTGGATCTTCAAACGACTTTATTGCTTTAATCTTTTTAATTTTTGCATTATCCCATTTAACCAATCTTATGTAATCACATAAATAATTGGATATTCTTATTTTCCGAATAGAAAATGCTGCAGATTGTACTACTTCACCTCCAATTTCTTCAAAAGCATGAGGGCCTAGATGTATCAAATTATACAAAGTTCTGTTAGTTATGATTTTTTCTCTTAACTTCTCAAAACTCGATAAAAACATCCATGAGTGCTGATTAATCATGCTTAAAAAACCTTGTTTTTTCAAAAGGTGGCGGTCCATCTCCATAAACACGGCAAATAAATCTGAGCTTGAGTCTTTATAATTTTTTTCTAGTTTATTCGCAAGCTTGGAATTCATATTCCTTCTTCCCATATACGGCGGATTCGTACAAACCACATCATACTTCTGGCTCATAATCCTCCCCTGCTTAATTAATGGGGGTAGCTTTTCTAAAATAACCTCTCTGTCCAGATACATGTACTCGAAGATATCTTCCGGAGCAGTCTTTCTTATCTCCTCCACCCTCTGTTCCAGGGCATCAAAATCAATCTCCTTCACCTCGAGGATGGAGCCGTATTCCTTGGCATCGTGAAAAACATCGATTAAATACTCCACTTCTTCCCGGCGCATGTATTCTACTATTCCCGTTTCTTTGGAGTCAACCAGATAGTCCACAGCCTTACGGGAAATCCCGTTACTCTCCTGGATGGAACACAAATTCAGCCTGGGAGCATGCCTGAAGATCCTCCTGTTTTTGCTCCTGGCTTTCATAAGCAGGGCAAATGAGGCCAGCTGGCCGGCCCGGTCGTCTATCTCCAGGCCGTAAAGGTTCTTCTCCAGGATCAGTCCCGGGATCTGCCGTTCCGGGTACCCGGCACGGAGGTAAATATCGTAGAGAACATCAAAAGCATAGACGAGGATGTGCCCGCTACCCATGGCGGGGTCCAGTATTTTTATCTCTTCCGGGTTCAGGTTGGGGTTCTTCAACTCTTCCAGCTGTTTCTGCACTTCCGGCTCCTGCTCCGCTTCTTCCAGGTAATATTTCCACTTCGCCTGCAAATCCTTATCAGGATGGGACTCCAGCCAGAGGCGGCCCAGGGAGTTTTCCACCATGTATTTGACGATCCACTTGGGGGTAAAAAGCTGGGTGGCGGCGGGTATGTTTTCCTTGGTAATCTTGATGTTTTTCTTCAGCCCGGCAAATACTTCGTCTTTTTTCTCAGAGATGTAATACTGGTAGAGCCAGCCGATTATTTCAATGCCGTGCTCGCCCTTTTCAGCTTCCAACTCCCGTTCAGCATCGCTTAATTCAATTTTCCAGTCGTATTCGTCGATGCTGTCAACCAAATCCCTGATTACGGAGCCTTCTGCCAGCAGGTTATCCGGCAATAACAGCTCCGTATAGTCTTCAATCTGTTCAAACACTGCAGGCATGATCTCGCCCAGCTGGTTGCACTGCCGGATAAGAAGATATTTATAAAGATCTTCCGTGTCACCGCTGTCCTGGAGACGGAAAACTATCTCCCTGTCCACATCCAGGTCAATATTCAAGGCTTCCCGGATGATGTCAGGCTCTTTTTTCCCGGGCTGCAGCGAAGAAAGGACCCTTACTTCCGTTGGGAGATAATTATTTATCTCCATAAACCGCAGGGCAATGAAACGGTTAAACCAGGTATAGGCTACCTCTTCCATGACCTGATCGAATCCCTTTTCATTTATTTTCTCAAGCAGCTTTTCCCTTTGCTTGGTTTCATATTTCTTAAAAACTTTGCCGTTCTCCCTGCCCTTAATCTTAAAGCCACCTTCAAAGGTTTCAATATCATGAATCTTATCTTTTGTAATGCCTGCTTCGTAGGCTTTTTGAGTTACCTCCTCAATAAGTCTTTTTCTTGCCCGCACGGCAAAGTTTTTCAGGGCCGATTTATTCACTGCAATGCCTCCCCAACCTTTAAATAAGCTTTACCCTTGTATTTTCCTGCAGTTCGCTTAGCAGTTGCTGCCTCAGATAGTTAAGTAACTGTTCCACATCTTCCCTGGATTCTAATGTCCTTGCGCCATGAAAGATGTTTGCAAT
>DLUO01000104.1:2689-5830 GCA_003444595.1 Bacillota bacterium | reverse complement strand
AACCTCTTTTACTGTTTGGATGGTTTCGTCGTCCAGCACGTAGGATTTATTTTTTTCGTAGATATCCATGTTTTGGAGTGCCCGGTCAAAATACCCCTGTTGATTTTTAAAAAAGTTTTTTACATCAATAATGCTTTCTTCATAATCCAGCAATTCTTCTTTTAGTTCCAATAGCTTTTCATAAAACTGCAGCACATCCTTGATTTCAAGAATCTCCTCAAACAGGGCCTTACCCTCTTCCAAGACTTTTTTATCCGGGTAATGTTCGTTTTTGTAGTGAACCAGCAGTTCCTTAATTTCACCAAGCTCATCTCTGGACAACTCTTTAAAACGCTGCATTAAACCGTCTTCATCGTCAGGAACGGCCGCTACGTTAAACACTTCTTTAATCAGCTTGCGGGCATTTTGCAGCAGCTTTTCCGGTGTTTTCGTCCTTTTTTTGATGATAAGCCTGTCTGTGTACTCTTTTTTGATCGTATATTGCACCAGATCCTTATCAGTTGGGCTTAGATATTCACCGGACAACTGCAGCTTTATTTCCTGGGATTTAAAGAGCCTGAGCACGAGCCCGCGGATATCATTCTCCAACCAGCCGTACGGCGCTTTTGTGTATAGATCCAGCAAGCTCTTCATGGTTACGGGGATATTCCGCTGGGTGCTTTTCCCAATGTGATTGCCAACCTCATCCAGGGCCAGTTTATTCGGAAGATCATCATCGCCTCCCAGCGTTAACTGGGCATTATCATCCTGTAAAATATCCTGCAACTCTTTGTTGCTTTCGATAAAACTGTCAATGTAGCTGAGTTTGTTATAGATGCCGTCGATTAATGTTTTAAGTCCGTTGTTAATCCGCTCTGCAGGGCTTTTGGATTTCAGGTTAACTTTCTGGGAGTTGGCATAAAATTCTGCTTCTTTGAGGGCTTCGATCAGCAGGGCGGTAACCCTTTCTTTTCTTTCGCTTAATTCCCGCGTCTTGCGGATTTTTATTTCTTCAATTTCAGCGCTTACAGCCGCACCTCCCTTGCGGGTCAGGTAGGTCTGAATCTTATAGATATCCTCCATTTCTTCAAGAGCTGTGGTATCAGGCGGCAGTTTGATGATTAAGTTGTTTTCCCTGCCCGACATCATCTTCAAGTCCAGTTCGCTTAATTCTTTGCCCATATCAAAATACGGGGTAATTATTTTGACCCCGATCTCATTTTTTTGCAGGGAAAGGTTCCGGTCATCAATAGTCTTATTAAAGTCAAAATGATACCGGGCATTATACCTGAATTTTTTTTCATTGTAGATGCCGCTAAAGATCTCTTCTCCAATATTTTTTACAACCTCACCCAGGTCTGCCGGGATGTTTTTGATCTCCCTGTTAACATCCTGCTCTTCATGGGTTAGGAACAAGTAGACGTTGCCGTTTTTCTGTACGAGGGTTTCTTTAAGAAGCTTTTCCAGGGATATTTCGATCTGCTTTTTCCGCTCAATGATGTCTTCATCCATATGCCTGACCATGAGCGTAGCTAAGTTTTCCAGGTTGGCAGGCATTTCCTTGACCCATTTAATCAGGAATAAAAGTTTCAGCACCTCTACATCTGAATCATCGAGCCTTTCATTATCCTCTGCGTGCAGGATCACGGTGCGAATGTTGTGATCCAGGAAAGCCTCGATGGTTTCATAAAAAGCGGAGAAGGGTATAAGGGCACCCCCTTCCCGGTCTGCAAACCGTAGGGCCGCTTCCTGAAAAGCGCTTAAAAGGGAACGTTCTCCTTCCGCCAGGTGTTTACCGCTGGCGCCATGTATCCTGACAGCGGTAAAAACAGCCTGGAGCAGCCTGAACTGGTAGGGGACAAAGGGATATACTTCGATAAACTCTTCTGCTGTCTGGTAGGTTTTCATCTCGGGTGTATCGGATGAAAAAGTGATAAGGTTCTTTAGGATCGCTTCCTTCTCTGTATATAGCAGTTTCAGGGTTTCTCTGCCCACATCATTTTTAAAGAGAATCCTTCTTTTAATAACCTCGTCTACGTTGGCACTGGAAAGGCTGAGACGGGTGTTGAACCTGCCGAGAATTTTTGAGAAGTCCTGACCCTTGACCCGGGTTACAGTATCAATATCCTGCTGCGATGTTACCAGCACCCAGGCTTTGCCGCCACAGTAAGTTCCCAGGTCTTCAACGACAGTTTGCAGGTTCAACATGAGCCCTGCGTCGTCGCCGATGTACTGGCCCATTTCATCCACCAGGAAGATGACGTGGTGTTCTCTGCCCTTGGACTCGATGTATTCTTTGACCCTGCCGGCGAATTTCTCCACGCTCAGGGAATAATTTTCTTCTCCCCGCTGATACCAGTGCCTTGCTGATTCTACGCTCATTTTTGTCGTCGCAGCCAAGGCTTCAACAATGCTGTCTTCCTCAAAATAATAATCTTCCCGGGAGTCTATCCACGACTTTCCTGACAGCTCTGCATATTTGTTTTGGAAAGATTCGTAGGTTCCCTCTTTTTTCATCTGCCTTTCCAGTTCGGCCAGCCAGGGCAGTGAACCGCAAAATCCCTGCAGCTCGTTGAAAACCTTATTGAATACTCTGAGGATTGATTCTTTATTTGTCTTGGAGTCGGTATCGGATTTAGAATCGATATTAAATAATATTACATCTGTACTGATATCGCCGGCCATTTTCATATCGGCCAGGACCATGGGATCCTGTATTTTATCGTCGAAATAAGATACGGCCTTTTGCCCGTGAATTATTTTGTTGGCCAGAAGGTATGATAATATCTTTAAGAAGTGAGATTTACCACTGCCGAAGAAACCCGATATCCAAACCCCCATTTTATCCGTATAGTTGTTAATGCTGGCCTTATAAGCCGTAAAAAAAGTACTGAAGTGCCTGCTCAGTTCCCGGGTAACCACATATTCGTCAAGTTCCTGGAAGGCATTGGCGTCATCATCCTGACCAATTTTAATTACTCCCTTGATATCACGGTAGATATCCTTGTAAAACATTTTTCTGAGTTTCACTTGCAGACCCCCTTATCTTTCAATCAGCTTGAAAGCTCTATAATAGTTCTGGTCGGATATCTCATCGAATAGGTGCAGGTCCTGCCCGGAATAGGTCCCCGGGTAGAACATGATCAAAGGAACATCTTCGAT
>DLUO01000104.1:0-2428 GCA_003444595.1 Bacillota bacterium | reverse complement strand
TTTCCCCACTCCAGTTAAAAACACAATATCGTTTTGTTTTGTATTTTGCCTGATATGTTCAACAATCAAGTCGTTTTTCTGGGTCAGTCGGAGGGTTTTTTTTAGAGGTGTAAGGATGGCAGAAGTCCCTTTTTCCTTCTCCATGGCGAATACTTTTCCAAGGTATCCCTTGTCGAAGAGTATCGTCAGGATCATTTCATAAAGGTCAAACTCTCTGATTGTAATTTCGGTGCTGTCATTATTCACTTTTTGTTTGAGAAAGGCAATGTGTTCCCTGACAATAAGTTCATCTTTGGGGTCATAGTCAAAGATATAGAAACCAATCTCGTTGCCCAAACCTTTGTTCTCCCTGAATCGCTTGTCCATAATCAGGGGGAGTATTTTATCAAGCCTTTCATAGATGGTTTTCATTTCAAACTTCTCCCTGTATGACTTCAATATATATCCTGTCACCGCTTTCTATGATGTGCCGTTTGACATCCTGCTCTATGACTGCTCTGACAATCTCAAGCTTTCTTTTACTGCGTTTAGCCAGCCCCGATTCTAACAGGATTCTTTTGTATACCTGACCCAACTTGTAAAAAGTGTAGTCCGTCCAGGACATAAGCTGATTGCTCTGCTCAGCTTTTCTGTAAAAAAAAGCACTAAAATCCCTGTCGGCAACTACGTAGTCTCTTAACAGGTGCTTCTCCCGGTATACTTCCTGCATAAATTCAAAAAAGAGCCTGTCGGTTTTGTTAATGGTATAGAGAACAATCAGCTTGCCCGTTTCCAGGATGCCATAAACAAGCTTGTTATGTAAGAAGTCATCCAGTGTGCCAATTCTTTCCAAAACTGTTGCAGCAATTTCTTTGCGTCGGTTCTCTGTATTGAGCAGAAATATATTTTCTTCCACTGCTTTTTGCATGATTTCAGCAAAGGTAAAACCCTGCAAATACAGTGTAGAAGCCTTTTTGGCTTCATGGAATAAAAAACCCCTGGTTTTTATTGTTGATGAATATTTTGGCATATAATTACATTTCCCCTCAATCTCATGGCCAATCTATATAGGTATAATAATTTCTTCAAAGATGGTAATAAATCCTTTAATTAACAACTATTGAGAAGCCTACAATCCTCATTATTTGCTAATCGGTGATGCGAACTGTCAAAACAAAAGCCCAAATAGTTTGAACGAATCGACTTCAGCACATAGGAAATACTATCATTTCGCCGGGTGTTTTCGATTGCTATCGTAACTTGCATTTTTTCGGCAACTTGAACGAGTTCTCGCATATTTTCCAAGCCTTGACTATTGGGGGCCGGCGGATTGATTTCATCATTTAAATGCATAACCATCATTGGAATTCCAAATTGAGCACAATCATAAAGCCACTCGACATGACATTGAACGATCGCCTTCCTCAATGATTCGTGTTCTGACCATAATGCATCTGAGTTATTATACGGAACATGAATATTTTCAAGCAGTAAGCCTTGCTCGCGGGCCAAATGGGGCATACTTTCTTTCTTTATCGGAAAGGGTGCAACTTCATCTTCCCACCATATAGAAGTAGCTGTAAAACCGGCCTCTTTGATCAATGTAATCCTTTCCTCAAAAGGAAGTACAAAACCAAACCACGAAAAAATACCCAATGGATAGTAATAAAACACCACTCCTTATCTGTCATTTTGCTGCTCTTTGTCATTATTTTACCTTATCCGGCAGGAAATTGGCTATGGTGGGTGACGGAATAAACGATGCCCCTTCCCTAGCTGCCGACTCTGGTGGCCTCCAGCGCCGGCTTTCTAAATCCCGTTTCAGGTGCGCTAGAACATAATATCGACTCTGTTAGTTTATAGAAAATCAGGGGTGCTTTTGCTATAATAAAACAAAGCCCTGACAGGAAAAGGGGGATGCAGATTGTTACGTAAGTTTAAAGTTCTCCTCGAGCATAACGAGGAGGAAGGGGGTTATACGGTTACTGTTCCTGCTCTGCCGGGGTGCATTACTGAAGGAGACACGGTGGAAGATGCCCTCGAGAACGCCAGGGAAGCCATTACTGGGTTCCTGGAGGCTTTAAGAATACAAGGAAAGCAGTTGCCTGAAAAAGAACCCCAACTGCTATTCGGAGAGGTTGAAGTGCATGATTCCTCGACTCCATAAAATATGCAGCAAAGTTATTCATTACTTGATATGACATGTTCTTTAAGCCATTGACAGATTTGCCGATAACTTGAATCGCCCCTAGCTACGCTTAACATAAACGTAACAACTTCTTCCTGGGTAAATTTAAATTCATATCCATTTACTGCAAAAATCGTTAATGCTACAACAAAAGCAGTTCTCTTATTCCCATCTAAAAAAGGGTGATTATTGGCAATCTTAAACAATAAAACAGCTACTTTCTCAACAATTCCAGGATATAGCTCCCGGCCATCAAAAGTA
>DLUO01000022.1:5630-6108 GCA_003444595.1 Bacillota bacterium | reverse complement strand
ATTCCGGACGTTGCTGCAACTCTGTCCAGAGTTGTTGGCTCGAAGGAGGAACAATCTTTTCACTTTGTTCCTGGAAGGCTGAGCGTAGCAATTTATCCAGTTTTTTCCCTCTAATTGACATCTATTTATCTCCCTTTGGAGTTAAATCTAGACAAAGATTTACAATTTTGTTGATAGATTACTTTCATCTATTTGACGTTTATTTTCTTTCCCAGGTTGCAATAAAATTTTTACTTTTTCCCTGGCACGGAATAAACGGGATTTAATAGTGCCAGTAGGGGCACCGGTAAGCACCGCGATTTCTTTGATGCTTAACTCGTTAAAATATTTTAAAACAAGTATTTCTCTTTCTTCCGGTTCAAGCAGTAAGAGCGCCTCTCTGACTTCTTGGGACGACTCTGTCTTCTCCCAGGATTCCTGTGGGGAAGTGCCGGGGCTATTATCAGCATGCCGGGAAAAATTATCACTGAAAACCATT
>DLUO01000022.1:0-5352 GCA_003444595.1 Bacillota bacterium | reverse complement strand
CTTTAAAAAGGCTTCCTGGGTCGCGTCTTCAGCCATCTGATGATCACCGGTAACCATGTACGCAGTGCGGTATGTTTTGTTGAAATATTGGTGGTACAGGTTTTCCAGGATGCCATGGTCCATTAAGATTAGTTCCCACCTTTGCCCCATCAGCTTAATATTATTGTATCATAAATTATTTGTTGCCGCCAAAAAATGTTTTATTAGCCGCTCTTTTTTGTTTTATGGTATAATCGTACAGGCTTAGGAAAGACCTATGAGTAAAATCTCAGTGGGTGCGAGAGCAAAAAAATGCTTTTAAAGCATGAAAAGAAAGACAGTATTTTGTTTTTCGCAACATTTTTGAATATAATTTTGTTACGTAGAAGTAAAATGTAGAAGTAAAATAAAGTGGCGAGGTAAAGAAAAGAAATGAGGAATAATGCTGATACCGTGGAAAGAGAAGGGAAATATGTCCAGTCTGTAGAGAGGGCCCTTAACATAATGGAAGCCATGGCTCGGGAAGGTGCGCCCGTCACAGTTACGGAACTGGCGGAGAAGGTAGGCCTTAAAATTAGCACGGTGCACCGCCTGTTGTCTACCCTGGCTCATCGAGGTTACGTGGAGCAAGATCCTGAGGACAATAAATACAGACTGGGTTTAAAATTACTGGAAGTAGGCAACGCGGCGCTTTATTTTTCCGATATAAGAACAGTAGCCAGGCCTTACCTGGAAGAGCTGGTGGACATATGCAACGAAACCGCCAATCTGGCCATACTGGATAAAACTGATGTCGTTTATATAGATCAGGTTGAATCAAAGAACCTTATTATCGTTAAAATGTTTGCCCAGGTCGGCAACCGCGGGCCGGTGCACTGTACAGCTTCAGGGAAAGCTCTGCTGGCTTTTCTGCCGGAAGAAAAACTGGAAGAAATCTTAAATCAGATGGAGCTCACGCGGTTTACCAATGAGACCATTACTGATGTCAAGCACTTAAAAAAAGAGCTGCAAAGGATCAGGAACGAAGGGTATGCCCTTGACTGGGGTGAAAGGGAAGAGCATGTCAGGTGCATAGCCGCCCCCATTTTTAATCATGAGGGTAAGGTTATCGCCAGTATCAGTATTTCAGGCCCAAGTACGCGTATAACCACCTACTATATGAAAAACGAACTTGTTGATATCATTAAAGGAATTGCCGCCAAAATATCTCACAAGATGGGTTACAACGGTAACGGAGCTAATAGACTTGACTAACACGATTCCTCAATAAGCGAATAAATAAAAGCAGTCTTCCTTTAAATCCTAAATCCTGCTGCCTGCCGTTTCAGCCGGTTTAAAAGCCGGCTTTTTTATTGGGATAAAATAATATAACCGCAAGCGGAAATTGTTGCCTTAACAATCAGTTCGGACGGCATTTAATGAAAAACAATGTATATGGAAACGATTTTCACCATACGGAAAATTTTCAACCAGGAGGAAAGTTATGCTGTGCTTACGATGAAGGCGGCAAAGGTAACAGGAATTAAGCATCTGGTATTATTTTTCAATAACTTCGCCAAAAAATATTATTGACAGCAGAAATATTCATCATTTATAATAAAAAAGAATTTCCACATAGTGAAATGTATTTTATATGAAGACTGAAGACTGAAGACGCATATTCTTACATATTGGCCTTTTTCCGGAAATAAGGCCTCTAGAATAGATTCGGAGGTGCTAAAATGAGACTTAGAGGGGATGATAGCCAAACCCGGGAGACACACAGGCCGGTAGAAAGAGATGCCGGCTTAAACCCTTTTGATATTGTTCAGAGACAGTGTGATATGTGTGCGAGTTTTATTGACCTCGATCCAAATGTCCTGGAAATCATTCGAGTGCCGATGCAGGAAGTACATGTGTCCATACCGGTCCGCATGGATGACGGTTCAATTAAGGTATTTAAAGGGTTTCGTGTTATACATAACAACGCTCTTGGCCCGGCTAAAGGAGGCGTCAGGTTCCATCCGGATGAGACTATTGATACGGTTCGAGCCCTTGCTGCCTGGATGACATGGAAATGTTCTCTTGCAGGGCTACCCCTTGGTGGAGGTAAGGGAGGAATTGTCTGCAACCCCAAAGAGATGTCACAGGGAGAGCTAGAGCGCTTAAGCAGAGGGTATATCTCCAAAATTGCCCCGTTTATCGGGCCGGATAAAGATATCCCTGCCCCCGATGTTTATACAAACCCGCAGATCATGGCCTGGATGATGGATGAGTATTCCAAAATTATGGCTAAGAATCAGCCCGGTGTGATTACCGGCAAACCGCTGCTTTTGGGGGGCTCCGCCGGAAGAGGTGATGCTACGGCGCGTGGCGGGCTGTATGTGCTGCGGGAAGCTGCCCGGGCCTGCGGGATAAACCTTCGTGGAGCGGCTATAGCCGTGCAGGGTTATGGAAACGCGGGCTACTATACAGCTTACCTTGCCCATAAGCTGTTCGGCAGTAAGATAGTGGCAATTTCCGACAGTAAAGGCGCTATTTTAAATAAAGAAGGTCTTGATCCCCAGCAGGTGTATGAGTATAAGATTAAGACCGGCTCTGTTGCCAACTTCCCAGGTTCGGAGGCGATCTCTCATGATGAGCTTCTGGAGCTTGAGGTAGATGTACTCTGCCTCTGCGCGCTGGAAAACGTCGTTACTCAACACAATGCCTCAAATATTAATGCGGCTGTTCTTGCCGAATTCTCCAACGGTCCGACTACACCGGAAGCAGATGAAATACTATATGAAAAAGGAATCCATGTTTTGCCGGACTTCTTGTGTAATGCCGGCGGCGTTACAGTTTCCTATTTTGAAATGGTACAAAATTTTAATTTATTTTTCTGGGACGAGGAAGAGGTTCATAGCCGCCTGGACAAAAAAATGACCTCTGCCTATTACACAGTACTGGAAACATCCAGGAAAAATAAAGTAAATATGAGAATGGCTGCTTATATCGTTTCTGTTAAAAGGGTAGCTGAAGCAATAAAGCTTCGCGGTTGGGCATGATTTGATTTAATTAAGTTAGGGAAAGCCTGGCTTCGTTTTAAGGCTCACTGCGGCGATTCTGGAATTGCAGCCGTGTGGCCTTAGGATCGCTTCCCGGCAGAGTACTATTTAGGACCGGTTAAACCGGCCTTTTTTTATACATAGCTGAGCCCATACTTTTGCCAGACGGGACCTCTTATCACAAAACCGGATACTATAAAAATGATTCATGATAATCAGGATTTGTGATAATATGATAATATTGTAAGAGGATTTTATAATACTGGGGTGAGAAGAATTAATGCGCTGTGAAATAATTTCTGTAGGAACTGAATTGCTCATGGGGCAAATTACCAATACCAATGCCCGGGATATTGCCAGGGAACTCCTTCCGTTGGGAGTCGGCGTTTACTACCAGACGGTTGTCGGCGATAATGGGCCAAGGCTTGCCGCTGTATTTGAGCAGGCTTTAAAAAGGGCGGAGCTGATTATTTTAACGGGTGGGCTGGGACCCACGGATGATGATCTTACATGCGAGACTGTAGCCGAGGTTTTGGAACTTCCCCTGGAAAAAAGCAGTATCTGGGAAGAAAAGTTAAAGGAATTCTTTAGCCGCTTCAAACGCCCCATGGCGGAAATAAACATGAAGCAGGCCATGATCCCCCGGGGTGGGACACTTTTGCTGAATGACCGGGGGACAGCGCCGGGCATTATGCTGGAGCATCAAGGAAAAATTATTATTTTATTACCGGGGCCGCCGCGAGAAATGCTGCCCATGCTCAAAGCGCAGGTTATCCCCCTACTCCGGGAAAAATTGCTGGAAAAAGGAAGCCTGGCCGTGCTGCGCTCCAAAGTGCTGCGTGTTATCGGCCTGGGAGAATCTGTTGTGGCAGAGATGATCAGGCCCCTGCTGGAGGAGCAAACCAATCCGACTATTGCTCCCCTGGCGAAGGGCTGGGAGGTGCACCTGCGCCTAACAGCCCACGGCAGCTCCGAGGAGGAGGTTGAAGAGCTTCTGGCCTCCAAGGCCGGGGAGATAAAAAAGGTGCTGGGGCACTATATATACGGGGAAGATGAAGAAGAGCTTGAGCTTGCCGTAGCCCGCTTGCTCTGGCAGAGCGGCAAAACAATAGCCCTGGCGGAATCCTGCAGCGGCGGGCTCTTATGCCACCGCTTGACCAATATCCCCGACAGCTCCCGCTATATGCTGGCCGGTCTGGTTACCTACAGTAACGAAGCGAAAGCAAACATTCTCGGTATCGATCCCGCCTTGATAGCCAGGGTGGGCGCTGTAAGCCCCGAAGTAGCGGAGGCGATGGCGTCAGGGGTGCGACGGCTCTGCCGTGCCGACATCGGTGTTGGTATAACGGGGATAGCCGGACCGGGGGGAGCTACCCCCCAGAAGCCTGTGGGTTTGACTTATATTGCCCTGGAAACGGATGACTTTAATATATGCCGGCGCTATGAGTTCTGGGGGAGTCGCCTGGATGTCAAGGAGCGAGCCTCCCAGTCAGCTCTGTACATGTTATACCGCTATCTTATAGAAAAATAAAAAAAAATGTTATAAAATAAAGGAAAAATTATTCTTTTGTGGAAAAATATCGATAAGCCCTTTGTAAAGGGGAAGAGGAAAGTGCCCATCAGGAAAGTCCAAACTGACAAGCTTCAGCCGGGAATGGTGTCCTGCAATGATATCTACTGCTCCCGGAGCGGTGTGCTTTTACTAAAAAAAGGAACCGTATTTTATCCGGCCGTGATTAACTATCTTCGGAACATGGAACCCGAAGCGGAGGTATATATTGAAGAAGGCTTAAACAAGGCCAATGCTGCTGCAGTTCTGCTTCCGGTAGGGACAACTTGTCACCGCGAAACGAGTGATCACTTTTTTTTTGACGGGGAAGAAGAAATGAAGGGGAGCATTGGGCAGATTAACGCCATTTCCCCGGATGTGGCCGACGAAGCGGCGAAAGAAATATATGTACAGGCTTACAGAACCATCAACGAGATTTACAAGAACAGGAAAATCAAACCCTACATCAAGGAGCTCAATGAAGTTGTAGATTCCCTGACGGAGAAGCTGCTGGACAACCCCGAGATGATGCTCCAGATTGCGCTCCTGAAAAAAATCGCCAATTACTGCCTTTCACATGCCGTAAATGTCTGTATTTTTGCCGCATACCTGGGAAAATTGCTGGGAATGGAGCTCGTTTCCATTAAAGAGCTGGCCTTGGCGGGAATCATGCATGATATTGGCAAGCTGGATATCTCTCCAGAGAAATGGGGGAAAAAAGGGCCGCTAACAGCGCAGGAATTTGAAAAAATAAAAGCCAACTCCCTGCACGGCTTCATGCGGCTGACTTCCTGTCTC
>DLUO01000007.1:3759-5570 GCA_003444595.1 Bacillota bacterium | reverse complement strand
GCCGCTTTGGAAAAAGATTTACCGATCCTGGGAATTTGTCGTGGTGCACAAGTTCTCAATATTGCTTTAGGGGGGAATATTTACCAGGATATCAGCTTAAAAAGGGGCTTAACGCTGCAGCATATGCAGAAAGCGCCCCGTTATCATCCCTTTCACGACATAAACATTCTGGAGAATACTCTATTGGCACAAATTTTCCAGGGAAGAAAAACAATCAGGGTCAACAGTTTTCACCATCAAGCTATTAAAAAAGTCGCTGCCGGATGCAGGGTAAACGCCCAGGCAGCCGATGGCATTATCGAGGGCATCGAATCCACTGTTCACTTTTTTGCCCTGGGAGTGCAGTGGCATCCTGAAGCCCTGGCTGTGAAGGAAATACCGGGAGGCCGGGAAATATTTGACGCGTTTCTCCGGGCTATAAAAACACGATCGTCAAATACCGGATGCTTGCATTCATGATAATTGGCTTGTATAATGTATTTAGCTCCTGCTGGGGTTTGTTGCCTGAACGCCAGTCTCAAAAAAAGAAAAAGTTCTAAGAGCTATCTATCCGGGAGGTCGATTATTATGGAGGAAGGAAAGCTGTACAAGATTTTGGTAAGTGACCCCGTTTCAGAGGAAGGCCTTAAATTATTACGGGAGGTTGCCAGTGTAGATGTCCGGACCGACCTTTCGCCGCAGGATATCATGGAGATTATTGGTGAATATGACGGCCTGCTGGTGCGCAGCGGTACGCAAGTAACTGCCGAGCTTATTGCTGCCGGTAAAAAACTGAAGGTAATAGGCAGAGCAGGGGTGGGGGTAGATAACATTAATGTGGAAAAAGCCTCGGAACAGGGGATTCTGGTAATTAACGCCCCCGAAGGCAATACTATCTCCGCAGCGGAACATACCATGGCTTTGATGCTGGCGCTGGCCCGCAATGTTCCACAGGCTTCGGCCTCACTTAAAGAAGGTCAGTGGAAGAGAAGTAAATTTATAGGCCTGGAGTTGCATAAAAAAACACTGGGTGTTATTGGTCTGGGCCGTATCGGGAGTGAAGTAGCTAAAAGGGCCAGGGTTTTCGGTATGAACGTGTTAGCCTATGATCCCTATATATCTGCCGAGCGGGCTGAGAAGATAGGGGTTGTCCCTGTATCCCTGGAAGAGATAATGGCCCGAGCCGACTTTATTACCCTGCATATTCCCAAGTCTACTGCCACCCATCATCTTATCGGTGCCGCGGAGTTGGCCAGAATGAAAAAAGGCGTACGTATCATCAATTGCGCGCGAGGCGGGTTAATTGATGAAAAGGCGCTCTACCAGGCTATTGTTGACGGCAGGGTCGCCGGCGCAGCCCTGGATGTTTATGAAGAAGAGCCTCCTGGCAGCGATAATCCTCTTTTACAGCTGGAACAGGTAATTGGTACTCCCCATTTGGGAGCCTCGACGCAGGAAGCCCAGGTAAATGTTGCCGTACAGGTGGCTGAAGAAATGGTTAACTTCTTGAAAGGTGAGCCCATTCATATGGCGGTTAACGTTTCTGTACTGCCACCGGAGATCCTGACCGAAATGGAGCCCTTTATCCCTCTGATGCAAACTCTGGGAAACTTTTACATGCAGGTCTTTGACGGCAGAGTTGAATCTATCGAAATTAGTTACAGCGGGGAGATCGCGGAATATCCTGTTACTCCCCTGACAAATGCTTTGCTGATAGGCATCCTGCGCGTTATGTTAAAAAGTAATATTAACTTCGTTAATGCGCCTATCATTGCCAGGCAGAGAGGGATAAAGGTTAAGGAAAGTACCGCTAAAGATACTTCCATCTATAA
>DLUO01000007.1:698-3505 GCA_003444595.1 Bacillota bacterium | reverse complement strand
TGGTTACAGTAAAAGTGAAGACCAGTAATCAGGACTACACTCTGGCTGGTACGTTGTTTGGCAAAAACGACATACGCATTGTGCAGATCGGTGACTACCATATCGAAGTGGTTCCTTCCCGCTTTATGTTTGTCAGCAAATATATTGACAAGCCCGGTGTTATTGGGAAAGTAGGAACGATACTGGGCAATAACGGTATTAACATTGCCGGCATGCAGGTCGGCCGCCAGGAAATCGGCGGCGAGGCGGTTATGGTTTTACAGGTGGACAACCATATTGACGGGAATGTGTTAAAGGAGTTGGAAAAGGTAGAATATATTCTTTCTACCTGCTTCGTGGAACTATAAGTGGAACTATAATATGAAAATAGGGTAAATTTTGCTGAGGAAGGAGGAGAATAATAGATGCCTATTTATGAATTTCTCTGTGAATGTGGGAATCGTTTCGAGAAGCTGTGTAAAATTGACGAAAACTCTGTTTCTCCGTGTCCCAAATGCGGTGAAGAAAGCCGCCGTGTAATGTCTACATTCCAGAGAGGCCGTTCTTCCGGCAGTTCGGGCATGGATTATTCGGCAGGCAGCAGTTGCAGCGGCTGCACCAGCTCCAGTTGCGCTACCTGCCATTAAAATTTATAGACGCGTTAAGAAGGCATCGCAGACCTACGGCTTGCGATGCCTTCTGGCATTTTCTTATACACTCCTCATATCATAAATCCTCGTAACTGACAGCACCCCTGTTCTTCTGCAGTATTTCCATCTTCTTCACTGAAGCCCTGCAACAAATTAACAGCACAATAATTGACGATCGCGGTATCATTATTAGTTGCCGGGAAAAACTAAAACCGTAATAAAATTTATGTGAAAAGGTTAGTAAATGAGAACGAATTTCTCGGCGATTACTGTACTAATCGTATTGCTTGTGCTGATTTACCTGGGTTTCCTGGAGCGTGTTCTGGAGCGGATGAGGCTTTCCAGGACCCAGGCGATTTTTATCCTGCTGGCCATGCTTCTCGGAGGGAGTCTGCCTGAAATTCCTCTGGGCATGGGTCTTAAAATAAATTTAGGGGGAATGGCGATCCCCCTGATGGTGGTTCTTTATCTCCTGGGTACTGCTGACGGGAAAGGGGAAAGGTTGAGAGCTCTATCGGCGACCATTGTAACGGTAATTGCCGTATGGAGCGCCGACCGCCTTTTTTTTCCTCCGGACCCCGATGAATTTTTTTTAAATGTTGATCCACTTTATTTTCCAGCACTGGTGGCGGCTTTGATAGGCTATGCCCTGGGGCGTTCCAGGCGGGCTTCCTTTATTGGTGCTTTCCTGGGGGTGTTGCTTGTCGATCTTATCGCCTGGGGGGAAAACCTGCTGCGCGGTTTTAGAAATATTACTGTTATTCTGGGTAGTGGAGGGGTGTTTGGCGCTGCCGTTCTGGCCGGAGTGTTGGCTGTTTTGCTGGCGGAGATTGTTGGTGAAATAAGAGAAAGGATCCATAGAATCTGACAGCAGCTCATCATCTATCTCGAGTATTGAAGGAAGGTTTTTAGTTATGCACTCCAGGTTCCTGAGCTCATTCTTTCTTTTGGCTCTGCTGATTCTGCTCTGTGGGTTTGCAGCAGGGAAAAATGCATGGAAAAATCCGGATACAGGTATATTGGCGGGGAAAAAGGGAGAGAAACTGCCGGCAACTCTGTCCAGCAGCAGCGACCCCACAGAAGAAGAAAAGGGGGGCTATCCCTTTGCGGAAACACTTCTGAATGAGCTTGATGCCCAAGAGATTGCAGCGGCAAAATATTACCGCCTTCTGGATGAAGAGGGCAAGATCATTACAGTGACAGGACGCCGTATCAGGATCGGTGACCGTTACCTGGATGAAAAAAACCGCCTCTATGAAGTTTACCGGGTCAAAGACTATGTGGCTACAGCGAGATATATCCGGACAGAAAAGCTGGGGAGGGTGAAACCGGGGAGCCCTGCTCCCGGTTTTCTGTCAAAATTAGAAAAAAATTTTTCATACCTGGTTCAAATGGCCATTACTTTACCGCAAAAAAGAGGACCAGGCAAGGAAGAAGAGTCCAGGAAGCTCATTGCCCTGTATCATACGCATAATGATGAGTCATATGTTCCCAGTGACGGAACTCACAGTATATACGGCAGCGGGGGGATACACCAGGTTGGAGCATCTCTGAAAGCTGCCCTGGAACAAAAAAATATTAATGTCATCCATTCCGAAAATCTGCATTTACCCCACGACCGGGGGGCTTACCGCCGTTCCAGGGATACCGCCCTGGAACTTTTACAGCACAATCCGGATGTAATTTTTGATATACATCGGGATGCAGCTCCCAGTGTTGCCTACGCCGCCAAGATAGACGATCAGTGGGTGACGAAAATCCAATTTGTAGTGGGCCGGCAGAATCCTTCTTCGGTGGTAACGAGACGTTTTGCTTATGATATGAAAAGCCTGGCTGACGATATCTATCCCGGGCTGGTAAAAGGAATTTTTATGGGTTGGGGAAACTATAACCAGGATTTAACGCCCCTCAACCTTTTGCTGGAGGTGGGGGGGCATCGAAACAGCAGAAGAGCGGCGGAAGAGAGTATGGTCTTGTTTGCCGACGTGGTAGCAAAATATTTCTATGGTATTCCCGTGGGTGAGGAAGGGGAGACCTTCCCCGGGGCTGAGCGCAGGGCTGCAGGAGCAGGTGCTTGGGGTGCTGTTGTCGTTATTCTTTTACTGGTAGCGGCAGCCCTGGGAGCTTTTTATTTTCTCAACAACCCTGCCGCATGGGAGCGCTTTAAAGAACAGACAA
>DLUO01000007.1:0-458 GCA_003444595.1 Bacillota bacterium | reverse complement strand
ATTGATATTGTGGCAGCTTATTTGTGCTTTTTTCAGCCGAGTCCGGAGAAAGCTGTAAGGATGTTTGATGTCATGGAGTTGGGGAGCCGTATTTCCATGCTTTGCTGCTGTCATGCCTTGTTTTGATTTTCCGCCACTTCTAGATACACGTGCGGATTCATCTGGGATGCCCGATATGAAAATCCTCTATAGCATTACACTAAACTATAGAGGATTTCTATTTCCAGTAACAGCAGTAGTTGATATAATAATATAATAGGAATCAGATACATTAAACATAAAAACATTCTTGAGGTGTATTGTGACAAAAAAATGTTATTTTACCTTTCCGAACACACATCAGGCTATCAGGGCTGAGAAAGCCCTGGCCAAAGAAAACCTGGAGTATAAAATGGTTCCTGTCCCCCGGAGCATAAGCTCCAGCTGCGGCATCGCTCTTTGTTGCCTTCCCGGCGATG
>DLUO01000006.1:1393-6313 GCA_003444595.1 Bacillota bacterium | reverse complement strand
CCCGGTAATGAACAACTTCCCCGTTCTTTCACCTTTTATATAAAAGAAGAGAAGACCAGTTTTTCCGCCGGGGAAGAAATTAATCTGGTGCTCACCTTGATAGGGAAAACTGCGGAATACTTTCCCTACTTTTTTATTGTACTCCAAGAACTGGGCAGGCAGGGCTTCGGTTTAAGAGGCGAGAAGGGAGAGCGAGGCAGTTTCGAGATCAAAAAGATAACCGACGAACTGGCTCCTGAGACAAAAACCATATTTGACGGCACAACAAAGGCTAGCATGCCACCACTGCACAGGGAAAAACTAAAAAACCTTCTTCGGCCTATTAAAAATATCTCTCTGCTAAAAGTCCATTTTATCACTCCCCTGCGGGTAAAATGGCAGGGGCGCCTTTGTTCCGATATCCAGTTCCATATCCTTTTGCGCAACGCCTTAAGGCGCCTTTCCGCTTTATATTTCCTCTCTGAAAATAAACCGCTGGATTTGGACTACCGCTTATTAATTTCACAGGCGGAAGAAATAGAAACCTTACAGGCTGATTTTAAATGGGAAGAGTATTCGCGCTACTCCGGCCGCCAAAAAGAACGGATGAAGCTGGGGGGTGTAACAGGCTGGGCTATATATAAAGGTGTACTTTCCCCGTTTTTCACCTTCCTCCAGGCCGCTGAACTTATGTCCGTCGGAAAAGGGACAACCTTTGGTTTTGGAAGGATATTACTGGAAACCCTAGAGAAAGGAGGCTAAGAAATTGCACTACAATCTACTTCTTGGCGCTTTATTACATGACATCGGCAAACTTATCTATCGCTCTTTACAGGACAGATCTATAAAAAAAGACTACCGCCACCAGGAACTAGGTGCTGCCTGGGCCCGGGAACAAGGCATGGGAGAGGAAATAACAACCATTATCCAGCGCCACCACAGGCTCCGGGCCGGCGATGCAAAATATAAAGATCTTTCTGTGGATACCTTCCAGGGTGAACAGGGCTTACAAAACGACCTTTATACTGTAGATATCGCCGATAACATTGCCTCGGGCATGGAACGGCAGAAAGACCGCGAAGGCGGCGAGTTTAACCCGGATATACCCCTGCGCAGCATCTTTGATCTTATCAATATTAACAAAGAAAAGATATTTAACGGGCTTAATTACTGGCAAATGGTACCGCTCAGCCAGCTGCCCTATCCTAAAGAAAAGGTTGCTGCTATGGACTACCATAGCCTTTGGCAGGGTTTTAATGAAGGTTTTAAAAGCCTGGGCAGCCATCCCAACGAAGAAAAGCTGCTCACGCTTTTGCAAAACTATACCTTCACCATACCGGAGCACACCTATGTAACCACAGAACCACCCGATACTTCTTTGTACCACCACCTGAAAACTACTGCCGCTATAGCTTACTGCAACTTCTTCTACCTGATAGAAGAAAAATCTTTAAACTGGAATGGCCAGGATCTTTCCCGTCAACTCCGCAGTATGACCGACCACAAGTACCTGCTTGTGGCAGCGGACCTTTCGGGGATCCAGGATTTTGTCTATACTTTGAGTTCCAAGGGTGCCTTAAAAACGCTGCGAGCCAGATCTTTCTACCTGAATTTCCTGCAGGAAAGTATTGCCGCCCAAATCCTCGACCGCTTCAAACTGCCTCGCAGCTGTGTTATCTATATCGGAGGGGGCGGCTTCTTCCTGCTGGCGCCCAATACCGGTTCAATTCGAAAAGGCTTGGAGGAACTGAGAAACAAATTAAACAACTCCCTCCTTGAGCAGTATGGTACCGCCATCTTTTTAGCTTTGGACAGTATACCTTTAAACGGCCGGGACCTTTCCGGCGAAAGCGGTTACCTTAAAGAGGCCTGGGGCGAAGTTAAAAAGAAACTGGACTTACAAAAGAGCCGTAAATGGGAAGGCCTGCTGGAGGAATATTATACCCTTTTTAACCCGACAAACCCTCCGGATTACCAGTGCAGCTCCTGCCGAGCCCCAATTCCGAGACCGCAGGAGACCTTGGAAGAGGCTCAGTGCCGGTTCTGCCAGCAGATGACGCGCTGGAGCATAGATCTTAACGAAGTCAGGGCTATATACCAGGTAGAGCCCCAAAAAGAAGAAGAACGGCATCTTAGATGCGGAGACTATTACTACTGTTACCGGCTGGAGCCTTCAGATAAGATCAAACGCATTTATATTATGAAAGACTTTTGGAACCTGGAACAGTATGCAGACCACCCCGCTTTAAATTTTTTCCAGGGCACATATTATACCGAAACCCTCTTTGAAAAACTCGTTGCCCGCTCTTTGGGAGTTAAACGCTTAGGTGTGCTGCGTATGGATGTGGACTTTTTAGGTAAAATCTTTTCACGCGGCCTCGATAAACCTACTTTTGCACGGCTAAACGATCTCTCCGAGCGGCTCAATATATATTTTAACTACTACTTGCCCGTCCTTTTACAACAAGAACCGCGGGACAGGTTCATTTCTACAGAGAAAAAGAGCCTGGATGTGAACCTGGTCTATTCCGGTGGCGACGATCTTCTTCTGGTCGGCACCTGGGACTCAGCCCTGGAGACAGCCTACCAGATCCAAAAGGACTTCACCGCCTTTACCGGCGCCAACAACTCTTTATCACTTTCCGGCGGCCTGATCATCGCCGATGAAAAAATGGCCTTCTATAAATTGGCCGACCTTGCGGGCGATGCCGAGGACAAAGCCAAAGACGAAGGCCGGAACAGACTCTGTCTTTTCAACATGAGTTTCCCCTGGGAACGTATCAAAAACAGCAGCGATGTTTCTGTGCACCATCTGGTATCTTTATTTCTAAAAGGTGTAAGCTGGTCCAAACAAAGGGCAAGGCCGGAAGCCTTTTCACGAAGCTTCCTGCAAAAATTGCTTCTTCTCGCACAAAAATATCGTATAAATGAAGACCTTTGGATATTTCCCAAGATTTACTATCTTTTTGCCCGTACCATGAGAAAAAATAATGAAAGTTTCTATAAACCTATACTGGCTGCCATCATGCAGCAGAGAATTTTTAAGGAAGAGCTCATTCCTGCGCTGCAGATTGTGGACTACCTGACAAGAGGAGGGGAAGAAGCATGAGTGAACTTTATGCTCTGCTAAAAGACCGTGTTCCGCTTGAGAAGGCCATGGTTTATGCTGTGATCAAGAAAGTAAATGAAAAAGACGTTAACAACAACAGGACGAATAATATTAGCAAGGCAATCAATGGTAAATGCGAAGAACTGGGCCTGGAAGAGCTGAAACAGGAGATCTTTCAAAGAGTAACAGGACTTCAGTCACGATTTTGGCGGGATAGAAACGACCTGAGCAAAGAAGTAGACCAGGAGTTGATCAAAGAAAACATTATCAAGGGAATTGTTTCAGGCCCTCACCTGCAAGAGATGAAAACAGATACTCTGATAAGGTGGGCTCAGATCCTTGCTTTGATCCTCGTTGCCGAAGAATTAAAAACCACACAGATCCGCAAATTCCTAAGCGGAGTGCGCGGCGTGGAGGCCAAAGTTAAAAGAAACGCTCCCGAGGACTTTTCCCGACAAGATGTGGCTTTTTTAAAGGTCCATCTGGCTTATGCCAAGGCGAGGCAACAGGCGTCGGTCAAACCTCTTATGGAGGTTATGACCGCTGTTATCGATCGAATACGGGAGGAAGGCAAAGAAGGCCTGGAAGATTTTAAAGTATTCGTTCGTTTTGTCGAAGCCGTTGTGGCCTACCACCGCTTTTATGGCGGAGAAGATTAAAAGGAGGGAGGAAAATGGTGAATACAGGCAAGTTAACCGGTAAGATCATTATTACCGGCCTTATTGAGTTGAAAACAGGTTTGCATATCGGCACCAGCCAAGAAACATTGGAGATAGGCGGGATGGATAACCCCGTGATCAGAGACCCGCTTACCAGGGAACCCTATATCCCCGGCAGCTCCCTAAAAGGCAAGCTGCGCAGCCTCCTGGAAAGAGCCCTCTTTGCTACCCAGGCGCATAATGACATCGACCGCTTCTTTAACAAATCCATGAGGACAGGAGGCAACCTTATCCGGCACCATGAATGTGGAGCGGAAAATTGCACTGTCTGCCGTCTTTTTGGCGCCAGCACCGGCGCAGGGGTAAAGGAAAACAGGCCTGGCCGCCTGATCACTGAAGATAGCCATATGACCCAGAAGAGTAAAGAACAACTGGAAGCTATTGATACAGGCTTGTACCTGACAGAACAAAAATGGGAAAATACCTTGGACCGTATTACTTCTGCGGCAAACCCACGGCAACAGGAGCGAATTCCCAGAGGAACAGAATTCAATTTTACCCTGATCTACACAGCCGATCTGCCCCCAAAAGATACATTATTCAAATCTGATGTGAAAAGCATTTTTACCTCCCTCAGGCTTTTAGAGGACGATGCCTTGGGCGGCAGCGGATCCCGCGGTTACGGTAGGGTAGCATTTAAAGATTTAACTATAAGATACCGTCCCCTGGAGTATTACACAGAAGCGCAGGACGAAATACAATTCTCCCAAAACGGCGAAGATCTTTTGACTTTTGCTGAAAAAGTTCTTGCTGCACTGGAGTGATAATAATGTATGCGGTAAAGTTAAAAATACATTCCCCGCTACATATCGGCAAAGAAGGCCTGGGGATGGAGGAGTCTTTTGTTAGCATCCATTCGGATACCCTTTACAGCGCTATCTATTCTGCCTGGCAGGAGCTTTTTCCTTTTGAAGGCGAGCTGCCCTTCAAGATAAGCTCAGCATACCCTTATATCGAGAACACTTTCTTTTTCCCAAAACCGAGCCTGCCTGCACCGGGCTTTGAAGACGCAGAGAAGCGGGACACCTACGCCAAGGACGTGAAGAAAACGCCTTTTGTGGATATGGACACCTTTCAGTCCTGGATAAATGCAAGAATAATTGACTTTGAAAG
>DLUO01000006.1:0-1125 GCA_003444595.1 Bacillota bacterium | reverse complement strand
GATCGGATCAGTTCTGCCAGCAGCCTGTATTTTATAGGCGAAGTCCTCTTCGACAAAAAACGTGACTGTGGCCTTTATTTTCTTGTGGACTCTGACCTTGAAAACTGGGAAAAGCTGCAAAGGGTGATGCTGCATCTTGGTGAGACCGGCATCGGCGGTGAACGAAGCAGCGGCTACGGCAGGTTCACACCTTCCTATGTCGATACATTTCCTCTTCCTACCGCTGAAACCGGAGACAAATACCTGACACTATCTTTACTGCTGCCATCTGGTAAAGAAGAAGCGCAGCAGGCATATTCTTACAGAATAATTAAAAGAGGCGGTTGGAGCAAGGATACGCTCCATAAACAGGTCTATATGTTTACGGAGGGCTCCGTATTTTCTGCGCCGGTAGAAGGCAAGACGGTCATCGTGGCGGATGTAGGCCATCCTGTTTACCGCTACGGCCGCTCTTTTATGGTGAAGGCGAGGTGATCCGGTGAAAAAGATCCAGTGTCTGCTGAAGGTTCTGTCGCCGCTGCATATTGGCGGCCTAGTAACAGAAGTTAATAACATGGATTTTTTTTACGATACCAAGTATCTGTACCACGTAAGCGAGACCAGGATGGCTCAAGCTTTAAAGGAGGAAGGCCTGATCGAAGACTTTATCAACTTTATGAGCAGCGGACAGGCCTCTTTACAGGAATACCTGGAGACACCCCCCTATATCCCCAAAGAGGACTTAAGAAAGCGCCTTGAGGGTAAAAAAATAGCGCTAACCAGGCCCCCGGTAAAGCGAATTAACTCCTTTCGGCTTTTTAAACAGGACCCGCTGACCAGGAAACCGTATATTCCCGGCAGCACTATAAAGGGCGCCTTACGCAGTGATATTTTATTTATGCTGATGGATAAAGGGGCGCTGAAAGCTGAGGAAGTGGAAAAAACTGTCCGGAAAAGTAAACGTAGAGACAGAAAGAAAGTAGGCAATATGGTAAACCGCCTCCTGGAAAGTGCTGATCTGCAGCACACTCGTCCAGGCCCGCACCGTGATTGGCTAAGAGCTTTGAAAATCAGCGATGCCTTTTGCCGGGATGAAGAGCCCAGCTTCCTCCAAGAGGTTAAAGTAGTCAGCCTTAACAAAAATGG
>DLUO01000059.1:3148-6719 GCA_003444595.1 Bacillota bacterium | reverse complement strand
TGCATAACGGCCATGGGAGTTGTAAAATCTACGAGGACCGCCGGGCTAATTTCTTTTAGTGACTCTTTTGTTAATTTTTTTATGACAATGTCCAGATCCGGTCTCCCCAGTACTTCGCCCATGCTTTTGCCGGTTCCATGAAGGTCAAAAGCGCCTGTAAGCTCCAGGCTTTCCTCTTCAAGGACTGCGCGGCATACTTCCCGTCCCATGCGTCCATACGCGCCACTGACGGCAACGCTAATTTTTTCCATAGCGAAACCTCCTCCTGTTCATAAAACCTGTATCAAGCAAACCCCTAAGCTCCGCCACCGGCAAATTTCTATCCCGTTTTTTAATTTTAACAGCCATGATTTTTCAAGTTATATAGTATTCAATTTTTTTATAATTATTGTTCACTATATTCTCCTATATCAGCCAGAAGATGTCAAGAATCCCCCTGAGAAAAGCGGGGTAAGTTAATTGTACTAAAAAAGGGGGAATAAGAATATGGTATTAAAGATAGGAATTAATGGCTTCGGCCGCATCGGCCGGGTTACATACCGTGCACTGCTGGAAAAGAAAGGCGCACAGGTTGTTGCCGTTAATGATCTGACGGACAGTAAGACACTCGCTCATTTGCTGCGTTATGATTCTCTTTACGACAAGTTGCCTTTTGAAGTGAAGGCCACGGATCACACCCTTAAGGTAAACGGATACGAAATCCGTACTTTTTGGGAAAGGGAACCGGAAAAAATTCCCTGGGGTGAAATGGGGGTTGAGGTGGTAATTGAATCCTCCGGAGTTTTCAGGAGCCGCGAGGCGGCGGGGCGCCACCTAAAAGCAGGCGCTTCCCGCGTGATTGTTACCGCGCCGATGAAGGATCCCGACCTGACTGTAGTCATGGGTGTGAACGAAGACAAGTACGAACCAGCCAAGCACCGCATAATTTCCAACGCTTCATGCACGACAAACGCCCTGGCGCCGGTGGTAAAAGTACTGCACCGCCATTTCGGCCTGCAAAAAGCACTCATTAATACTACGCATGCCTATACCAATGACCAGCGCTTACTTGATTATCCCCATGGCGACCTGCGCAGGGCCAGGGCCGCTTTCCTCTCCCTGATTCCCACTACTACCGGGGCGGCACGGGCGGTAGGGGATGTTATCCCGGAACTTAAAGGGCGGATTGACGGATTGGCTGTGCGCGTGCCTGTTCCTACTGTCTCCCTGCTGGATGTGGTGGCGCTGTTGGACAGAGAGGTTACCCTGGAGGAGTTAAAGGCTTCCTTTCAGCAAGCGGCCGATGAGCTTCCGGAGATAATATCCTTTAACCAGGAACCCCTTGTTTCCGTTGATTACCGGCGCAGCCCCTTTTCAAGTGTTATCGACGGCCTCAGCACCATGGTTGTCGGGGGGAATATGGTCCGTGTGGTCTCCTGGTATGACAATGAATGGAGTTATTCCTGCCGTGTGGCGGATCTGGCCCTTTACATTAAACGGCGCGAAAGCGAAGCGAAAGAGGCCGTTACGGCAGGGGATTTATATGGTAAAATGGAATAAATATAAAATGGAATAAATAACTGTATCTGCCAAGCAGTACACGGTCATTAAAGGAAGGGGGTGAGTCCTGGTTCCTCGCGGAGCCGGGCCCTTTATTGCCTGAGATAAAGTTTGGTACCGACGGATGGCGTGCCGTAATTGCCGATGAATTTACCTTCGACAATGTAAGTGCGGTTACACGTGCTATTGCCCGCTATTTAGCTGAGCAAAAGAAGGAGGTAGACGGAGTGGTGGTCGGTTTCGACAATCGCTTCCTCTCGGAGGAATTTGCCGCCCTGGCTTCCGCCGTCCTCCTGGAGGAAAAGATTAAAGTCTATCTCTGTCACCGCCCAACGCCCACCCCTGCCGTAGCTTTTGCCGTCAAACATTACAGGGCTGCAGGGGCAATCATGTTTACCGCCAGCCACAATCCTTCCCGATACCACGGTATAAAGTTCATTCCGCACTATGCCGGTCCTGCTTTACCGGCGGAGACGGATCGTATCGGCGAGCTTGTACGCATAGCCCTTCAAGAAAGAGAACCGGAAAAAGAGGGGGCGAAAGAGCGCTACCTTTTTATTCTCCAAAAAATGCTGGAAGATGAAATAAAAACAGGCAGCAGCCCTGCTCCCTCCGGCCCTGCCCTTCACGCCGGAGAAGCAGGCAAAAGTGAAGAGCTGCCGGAGGAGCTACTGGTGATAGTACATCCCCGGGAACCTTACCTGGAACATCTAAAGCAGGTGATCGATCTCAATGCTATTAAAGCTGCTCCCCCCCATGTTGTTATTGATCCCATGTTTGGGGCGGCAATAGGTTACCTGGATTCTTTTCTTCTCCCGCTCGGCTGCCGGGTGGAGATCATCAGGGGGTGTCGTGATCCTCTCTTCGGGGGCGGCCTCCCCGATCCTTCGCGCCACAACCTGGAAAAACTGCGCACCCTGGTATTGGAGCTGGAAGCTGAGGCGGGGTTGGCCTTAGACGGTGACGGGGACCGCTTGGGCGTTATTGCCCCCGACGGGAAATACCTGGGGGCTAATGATATTCTTTTACTCCTGCTGGAACATCTGGTCGAGAGCCGGGGCTGGAGCGGAGTTGTGGCCCGCACCGTGGCCACCACGCATAATCTCGATCGCCTGGCCCGTTTTTACGGACTGACAACGCTGGAGACCCCGGTGGGCTTTAAGTACATCGGCCAGGCAATCCGTGAACAGGATGCTTTTCTGGGCGGGGAGGAAAGCGGCGGAATAAGCATCAGGGGGCATATTCCTGAAAAAGACGGGATCCTGGCGGCACTCCTCTTTATTGAAATGCTGGCCGCCAGTAGAAGCGACCCGGCGGAGCTGTTCCGGAAAATCAGCACAAAGATCAATATTTTAAATTTTAACCGCTGGGATATACATACATCTTCCGCCCGGAAAAAAGAAATACTGGAAAAGCTGCCGGCCTGGCACCCGCAGGAGATAGCAGGGCTGAAGGTGAAGAAAATAAGCCGTGTGGACGGCGTTAAAGTATTGCTGGAAGATGAAAGCTGGTGCCTGATACGCTCTTCGGGAACAGAGGATCTCTTCCGCCTGTATGTGGAGGCGCTTGATGAAGGCATGCTGGAAGAAATAAGACACGGGATACGCTGGGAACTGGGGCTTTAATTACACAGAGGGGAGGCGGACTGGTTTAAAACCAGACCCTTAAAAATGATTAAATTGTCTTTAGACGGCCTGACTGTTAAATGGGATCCCGGAGAGAGAGCTCTTTATTTCGGAGCAGCAGAAAAGGCAGCTAAACCGGACATACGCTACCTGAAGGATATGCAAGAGGTTCTGTATCCCGTTGACGGGGAGACGACAGATGACGGGGATCCCCGGCGGGAACTTTACTTTATGTTCCGTGATCTCCACCTGCCTGAACACAGAGCTCTTTTCCGGGAAAAAGGCATACGCTTTGACATTACCGTTCTGGTTCCGGGTACAATCGGCAAGGAATTTGTTAAAACAGCCGGGCACTATCATCCCTTTAAACCGGGAACATCTTTTACCTACCCGGAGCTATATGAAGT
>DLUO01000059.1:0-2997 GCA_003444595.1 Bacillota bacterium | reverse complement strand
CCGGAAGAAGGCCTGGAAGAGGTAATCGCTGTCGCCGCAGAGCCGGGCGACAAGGTCCTTATTCCTTCCGGCTTCGGGCATATCACCATAAATACCGGTAACGATTTTCTGATCATGAGCAATCTGGTCGCCGATAATTTTGCTTCCATCTACGAGCCTCTGCGCCGGATGAGAGGAGCAGGTTATTGCTGTCTTTCCGGCCCGGCAAACACACAGGCGCCTCTTTTTGTAAGCAATCCCTGCTATTCTTCCTGTCCGCCGCTGCACTATTCCCGCCCGGTCGAAGCGGTGCCGCTTCTGCCCGAAAAAGGTATCTCCCAATACCAGGCTTTTGTCAGGCATCCGCAAAGTTTTACTTTCCTAACCCATCCCGAGGACTTCCAGGAAGAGTTTGCCCGCTACCTTGAAGCCCTGAGACAAAATTCTTATAACCCAGAGGTTACGCGTTAAAAGCTAAAAATTATTCCGGGAATTAAAAGGGTTTTCTACATTTTTTGCTGAAGAATTCCATCACTGAACAGGCCTTTAAAAATTTTTTTCCCCCTCTTTACTTTTGGCGTTTTCCAGTCGATAAGTAATTTGAGTAAATAAATTAGTAAAGTATAAGGGTGAACAGCATGAAAGTAAACCGCCCGGAAATCATTAACATGATTAATAAAATTTACAAGCCGGAACAGTTTCGCAGCAGGGGCAAACCTGAGGAAACGGCCAACGTTTCGCCCGGGGATCGCTTGGAGATCTCCTCCGGTATTGAAGCCTTAAAAAAAGAGATAGCCCGGCTGGAGGAGACGGATCCCTCACGGCTGCAGAAAATAGCGGAGTTAGCCCACCAGGTCGGAGCTGGTGAGTATAAAGTAGACTCCCGGGAACTGGCCGCAGCCATTCTGAGAGCGGCAAAAAAGCGCTCTTAATCTTTCCAGGCCATAAAGCCATCTAGTAAAAAGGGGGTGTTCCTGGTTTCACATTCTTTTACGCAGGCGAAACCAGGATTTTTATGGCAGAATCTTTCCGCTTGAAAGAGATACTGGCAGAGGAAGTGCGTTTGCTTAAAGACATGGTTGCCCTCGAGGAAAAGACAATGCAAATCCTTATGGAGGGTAATGTCGGCGCTTTGGCGGAGGCTAATTTACAAAAAGAGGAACTTGTCAAAAAAATGGCAGAGATGGAAAAACAGCGGCGCTTACTGCTTCCCTCCGGGGTCACACTGAGAGAATTTTGCCGCCGGGAAAACCCTCCCGATGCCGGAGAGCTGGAGGAGTTGCGCCTGCACCTTTTACAGCTTCACTCCTCCTTGCAAAGGATGTTGAAGCTCAACCGTAATCTTTTAAAACACAACCTGCGCTTTGTGGAGTATGCGTTAAATATAATTTTCCCCCGGAAAGAAGAGCCGCTTTACGCCTCCAGCGGTAAGGTCAAAGAGCAGCTCCCTCTGTCTACCGGGCTTGTGGATTCCAATGCCTGAGCGGAGCAAATCCGTTATGTATTTTGTATTATATAGTTTAAATATATGAATGTATATAAATGTCTGTCTATAAATATAAAAATATAGTATTCAGGGGGGAGTAAAGATGGGAAGCACATTCGGCAGTTTTGAGATCGGGCGCCGGGCCCTTCACGCCCAGCAGAAAGGCGCACAGGTTACCGGCCAGAATATTGCCAACGCCAACACAGAAGGGTATTCCCGCCAGCTTGTCCTGATGAAAGCCCTGGTCCCGCCCGCAGCGCCCGGAGTGGAGACTCCTCCCGGCTACGGTGTGGCCATCTCCGATATCAGGCGCATTAAAAGCGAGTTCTACGGGGATCAGATCATGAAGTCCACGACCTCGCAAAACTACTGGAAACGCGTGAGGGAAACCCTGGACGGGATTGAAATTATTTTTCAGGAACCGGAGGAGACCGGTATTAACACGGCTTTAAACGAATTTTTTGACGCTTGGCAGGATCTCAGCGTTAACCCGGAGAGCCATGCGGTACGTTTAAGCCTGCGCGAGCAGGCCGAAGCTCTCACCGGCCTGGTAAGGGATATTTACGGGCGCCTGGACGAACTTAAGTTTGATGTAAGGAAAGAGCTGCAGGCAACCCTTACCCAGATTAATACCCTTGCGGCGGAGATTGCCGATTTGAACAAAAAGATAACCTACCTGCAGGCCCTGGGGCAGAAGTCCAACGAGCTTCTCGATCAAAGAGACCTGTGCCTGCAGGAACTGAGCAAGCACGTGAATATCCGCGTGAACGAGAAAGTCGGCGGTTCGCTGGAGGTGCTGGCCGGAGGCTGCATCCTGCTCCACGATGACAGGCATTTTGACCTGGAGATAAGTGAAGAGGGCGGAAAGCTTGCCGTCTGTAACGAGATTGGCGCCGAGCTCTCCATACGTGAAGGGGACGGCGCTATTGCCGGGTTGCTGGATTCCTATAATACTATTTTCCCCCGCTACCAGGGAGCCCTGAATGAGTTGGTCTTTAACCTTGTGCAGAAGGTAAATGACTTGCATAAAAACGGATACGGTTTGGACGGCTCCACTACAGGCATAGACTTCTTTACCGATATAGAAGAGCAGAATGCGAATACGGCGGCTCTGCACTTCAGTATCAGTGATGCGATTAAGGATGATTTGAACAAGATCGCCGCCGCTTCTCAAGCGGACCATCCCGGTGACGGCAGCAATGCCCTGAAGATCGCCCAGCTGCGGGAAAAGCTGGTCATGGGGGGCCCCCCCGGGGATGAAACCACCACTTTTCATGACTATTTCCGCGGCGTTATGGCCGACCTGGGGGTGGAAGGCCGCGAGGCGGAGCGCATGTCCCTTGCTATGGAAAGGGTAATGGAGAGCCTGCAGGAAAAGCAGGAATCCATCTCCGGCGTCTCCCTGGACGACGAGATGCTCAACCTGGTCCAGTACCAGCACGCCTATAATGCCGCGGCCCGTTTTTTAAATGTCCTTGACGAGATGCTCGGCGTGCTGTTCAGCGAAATAGGGTCATAAAAGGGGGTTTGAA
>DLUO01000003.1 GCA_003444595.1 Bacillota bacterium | reverse complement strand
CTTTACGCTGCGGCCGGCACAAGGCTTTAATTTCTCCCTTCCGCCGGCCGCTGCCCAAAGGTCCCTTCCAAAAGCCCCAGTATTTTTTCTACCGTACTTGGTATATCGGTATTGTCAATTACCAGGTCCGCCTGGTCCTTAATGCCCGAGTTCTCAAACCTCTCCCTGTCCCTTTGCACCCTTTTTTCAACCTCTTCGGGGGTATCCCCCCGGTCCCGCATCCTTTTTATCCTTGTTTGCTCCGGAACCTCCAGGTACACTATTTTGACCTTTCCGGGAAACATCCCCTTCAGTTTCTTGGCTCCCTCGGCCTCCAGCACCGTAATCCCCGTTAAATGGTCGGCCCTTTTAAGGCCGTAGCAGTTTCCCGAATACTCCACCCATTCCAGCAGGTCACCCTCATCCCTCATCCGGCAAAACTCGGCATCGGTTACAAACAGGTAATCGACGCCGTCAATTTCTCCCGGCCTTTTTTGCCGGGTAGTGACGTTTTTCAGCATGGGTATGCCGTATTCATCATTCAGTATCCGCCTTAGGGTGGTTTTGCCGGACCCGGAAGGGCCGGTAATGACTATTATCATATACTCACCACCGTATTGTAGTATTAAGCTGATTATACCAGGGAGGGAATTTTTCCGAAAGGCCGGTCATTATAAACGCTTTTCAGTATGAATTGACTATAAGCAACGATGCATAGTAATAAGAGTGTAAAGTAACTTGAAGTGAGTAATACGCTCTTCATACTACAAATTTCACGACTATATACTTCTATATCTGCCTTTAAATTTCTCAGCGATAAACTCCCTAAAAGAATCAAGATCATCAACATCTTTTTTCCTCACCAAAGATGCTTGGTTTGCTGTTAAATAAAAAATAAAATAGTCTTTATTTTCCATTAAGGCAAAGAATTGGTTATATTTTAACTCTCCCCTTGACTTAAGTGCCTTATTCACCATAACAATCCTGTCTTCAAAAAATTTTAAAGTATTAATGCTATCAAATGCACCCGTTTTATCTGTCTTTATTCGTTGTGCATTTTTCTTTTCAACTTTGAATAAAACAACGACAATTGCCAGTGCAAATAATAGAATCCAGCTTATAACGAGTTTTATGAAATTAAAATTGCCACTATCCGAAGTTACTATTATGCTTCCGGCCAAAGAAATTAATCCCAGTAGAGGAATTAAAACTTTATTCCTTCTAAAGGTTGCGATGTATAAAAACTTCCTATAGTCTTCCTTTGACATAGTTGTATTTATGATCATTTTAGGTTGTTCCATATTATCCCCCTGCTTAATCATAACAGTTTCTGGCGCACTTTTCTACTAATATGAACCAATACCCAAATTATAAGTTTTTATAATACGCGGCAGGATGCCGCGCGACTATTGCGTGTAGTTTCGTAGAACGTCTGGCACTCGCAACGTCCGCCAGCCTTAGATAACTCCTATCTTAGGCTGGTGGATGTGGGCAGGATAACCTCATGACCCTGCTCCAGAGCCTTTCCCCTTGCTATGCCCTTTTCGCCGAGTGCTTTGTTATATGATGGACCACTCCGCTGCAAAGTCTATACAAAAAAACCCTATGATTATCCTGAAAAATCCCAAGGGTGTGAATTACTTAAGTCTCTTGCTCCGTGAACAATAGTTAAACTGTGGAAAAAGAGCAATCTTCTTTACTGCGATAATAATTCTTTCGACAAATAATGAAGCATAGTATTCTGAATCTTTTGATATATAGTCTCTAATACTTTCCAGGTCTATTACTGCCGGTTCTGTCCATACTAACTTCATTTTTTTAATACCCTTTTTTTAACATCATCATGTGAAAGCACATTGCCACTCTCTGCAGCATCTAATCCGTCAATAATTTTTTTTCTTTACGTAAAACTGATACATTATATCATTCCATGTTGCTTTGTCCGACATATTATCAATCAGCTTTTTTGCCTCTTCCTTGGGATACTCATTATATTCACCTCAAATCAAAATATTTCCATATCATTATTATATCATAAACAGAATAATGCTATCACCTTGATTTTTTAAGAATTTAATCTTCAAAGAACATCCTTCTATAGAATGGTCTGTCATATAACGTGGCGCGGGTTTGCGAAGTCCTTGAGCCTTAGTGCTTGCACTTGGCGAAAGGATTTAGCAAACCTGCTGATAGGCGATGATGCGAGCGCTTTGCGCGAGCTAGCCTATCAGCGGGTGTAACTCGCGCCACGATAGGCAGACCAAGCGAGCGGCAGCAAGCGATGTCTGCCGTCACGGTAGACGCGCCGGTTACCCGGCGCACCCCGCACAGATCCCGGCGTGCGGAGCTACCGCACCGGGCTCCTCAGGTATACTCGCTTCCGTAATTGGTTATGTGCTGCAGGCACATAACTCTCTTGCTATTTTCTGCAGTGAGGTTTGCACCATTTATCCAGTCCTGCATGTCCGGTAGGTGTTTCCTTTGCAGACTACGTATACCTGTCAACCCCTTCCCCATGTAGTCGGCTCTCCCGACCTCGGAGTACTATGGGTTAATCCGACTTCCTATAGGTCTTCGGTCAGCCTCTTTTTCGATTATACTTTCCTACCAGTCAGTTAACTGGAACCTATAGGATATCCCAAGTTCCTGACGCTTCTCTCCACACATGCCACGTTCTTGGACCCCGGCAGACCCTCGGAAATCTCACCCTTAACGATTTCTCTGTGTTGGCTTCCGTGACGTTAAACACGTCGCCATCTGCTTTACCGTTTACGAGGCTCAATATGCTTCAGGAGTTACGGTCCTCCCTATGGCCTATATGGTTCTCTGTGTACGCTTCACCTAACTGTTGCCAGCTTCGGTGCAACACTCGGTATGGGTGGCTGGTTAGGCCTTACCCAATAGAGACTTTCACTCTATCAGAAGCGCCAAGCTTGCTTGGCGCACTAACGTTCCGGCTTCCCGATGCCCCTGAGCCGGACCCTCAGAGCCCTTCTTCTTTGGCGGTGCTTGCACCCGGCGAAGGGGTGTGGCGCGCATACTTCAGCCCCGCCCTTAATCCTTCCCCCGCTGCCCATGCTTTTCGCGCCGAATGGGAAGCCATGGTTATACGATGGCCCTTTTTCATTTAAAAACACTGACCAATTTAATTATGATCAGTGCTTAATGTCTATCTAGGACTCTTTTTACTTTTTCTTTTAGATGGGGAAGCTCATTCTGAACTACATTCCAGACCCTCTGGTTATCTACCCCTAAATAATCATGTATAAGAACATCCCTTAATCCTGCCATTTCACGCCATGGAATCTCAGGAAAGTCCTTTTTCAGTTCATTAGATATCTTTTTTGCTGCTTCTCCAATGACTTCCAAGTTTCTTATAACAGCATGTTGAATCATCTTTGTAATAAGATATTCTTCTTCTCCGCCCTTTGTAAAATCCTCAATGTTTTCGATGCTTTCAAGTATACTGATTAAATAAACCTTGTCATCTTTCATATTTCAATCGCCTCTTGTATAATTTTTTCTTTGATATACCAATGAACAGAATCCTCGGTAACAACATCAACTTTACGTCCCAATAGTTCTTCGAGATCGTTCTTCAAAGCAATCAAGTCAAATAATGATCTTCCCTCTTCAAGATTAACTATAACATCAACATCACTCCCAGGTTTATCTTCCCCCCTAGCAAATGACCCAAATACTTTAATCTCTTTAGCCCCATGCTTTGTAGCGATACTAAGAATTGAATCTCTTTTGCTACCAAGAACTGTATTCATATAAATCACCTCTAAGATTATTATACCTTATTCATACAATTGGACAAGCATTTTCGCTATTGTCTTTTATTGGGCTATCGTATAACGTTTCGGCTTCCCGACGCCCCTGAGCCGGACCCTCGGAGCCCTTCTTCCTTGGCGGTGCTTGCACCCGGCGAAGGGGTGTGGCGCGCAGGCTTCATGCTCTTCCCCAGAATCTTTCTTCATGACTTGGCTTATCCGCACCCTTGCGCAGATGCTTTGTTCTCCGAAGCCACACGCCCCTTAACTCAGAGTGCGACAGGACGTCGCACCCCTAGATTGATCTTTTTAACCTCTATTTCATCATATATAAAGAAGATGCATCAAGAGTTACTTTTCAAATGGTATTACTATTTTCTTCTTAAATAGTCCTCTGCCAATCAATAAAATGATTTTCCCGTCTTTTTCAATCTTTTAATAGACTTTCCCCATTCTTTTTCCAGCTTATTAATAATTGCATCATCAGGTATCCCTATAATTCCAATTGATGTTGCATTCTTTTTCATTGTTATACCTCCACGGTGTTGTTCTATTATTAAGTCGTAATATTCTACTAATATGAACCAATACCAGGATTATATGTTTTATATCTTTTTGCATTCTTTTATCTTCTTTATATTTTGTTCTTAATGGATTACCTTCTGCTATATATTTATTTTGATTTTTGACATTCTATTGACAATAAGGTCTAATGGTGTTAGACTATATTTAGTTTAATGCTATTAGACCTAACCTAACGGAGGTATAAAGCCATGAAAAAATATAAGCTTGGTGAAATGGAGCAGCGGTTTGCCGATTTAATCTGGCAGCATGAGCCCATTTCCTCCGGGGAGCTTGTGAAGCTTTGTGAAAAAGAACTAAACTGGAAAAAGTCCACGACATACACAATGCTTAAACGGTTATGTGACAGGGGTATGTTTCAAAATCAAAAGAGCATGGTCACGGCGTTAATGACCAGGGAAGATTTTCTGGCGGCGCAGGGCGAACAATTCTTAAACAGAACCTTCGGCGGCTCCCTACCGCGTTTTTTTGCCGCCTTTACCCGTCGAAACCGGCTTAGCGAAAAGGAAATTTCAGAGCTCCAACGACTCATTGACGAGCATAGGGAGGAATAGCAATGCTGGATCGGATTTTTTTGCAGGTATTGAATATGAGCTATACCGCCGGTTATGTGATACTTTTTATCCTGCCGGCAAGGCTTGTGCTTCGTAAAGCTCCTAAACGTTTTACATTTGCATTGTGGAGCGCCGCCCTGTTTCGGCTTGTTTGTCCCTGGTCCTTTGAAAGCGTGTTTAGTCTGCTTGCCATCGGAGGCAGAACTGCCAAGCAATATCACCCCTTTCCTGATCAACATATGACCCTGGAAACGGTCCGAAATAGTACAGCAATAAACGGGGCCGGCGTGGTTTCGCCTAATATTTCCAATATGCCTGCCGTTTCCAATGCGCCTTCTGAACCGCTGCTTGATAATATTTTTACGCTGCTGTGGCTTGCCGGAATCGCGGTATTGCTAATCTATAGCGTTACGATGCTGCTTAAGCTGAAAAAACAGCTAAAGGATGCCGTGCATGACACGGGGAACGTATATCTCTCGGAGCACCTGTCCACTCCCTTTGTGATGGGAGTTATCCGTCCAAAAATCTATTTGCCCAAATCACTATCAGAAACGGAGAAGCGGTATATTCTCCTTCACGAAAAGACTCACATTCGTCAATTGGACCACGTGGTTAAACCCGTCAGCTTTCTTGTCCTTTGCATCCACTGGTTTAATCCGCTGGTGTGGCTGGCATTCTTCCTTTCCGGCAGGGACATGGAAATGGCCTGTGATGAAGCGGTCATAAGAGAGCTGGGGAAAGGTGTGAAAAAAGAATATTCAGTCTCCCTGCTTTCCCTTTCCACGGGACTGCCCATTGTGGGCGGCACCCCCTTAGCCTTTGGTGAAGGGGATGTAAAAAGCCGCATTAAAAATATACTGGGCTATAAAAAACCGGCCTTTTGGGTTATGGCGATAAGCCTTATTACCATCACTGCTATTTGTGCCGGGTTAATCCTAAACCCTAAACCCGCGGACGAACCTTCCGGATATGCCGGTAAACTGTGGCAGCATCGCACCGCCTATTTGGGAGACAATTCCGCCGTCGGTAATATTATAAATCTTCTTGAACTCCCCGAGGGCGCAGCTTATGACGGCTTTGAACTGCATACGGACCAGCGGCCCTATATGCTGACGGTTAATTTTAAAACGGACACGCAGACACGAAACTATTATACCAACTCTAAAAACGAAAAACCCTTTCAGATAA
>DLUO01000101.1:10947-11161 GCA_003444595.1 Bacillota bacterium | reverse complement strand
TCTCGCCCACAGCAAATCGCTGCTTCCCTAGAACGGTAGCAGGGGCTAAATGAGAAAATTGATAAGCTTTAGTGGTAGACGTGTCCGCCGGGCCCACTCCAACCTTCACTTTAACATGAGCATTTCGCTTCGCTGCACAAGCCGCTTAAGCCAACAGCAAAATTCCACCCCTGCATTGAGAAAATTCCAGAATACGCCTGGAATTATTTTATTT
>DLUO01000101.1:2976-10726 GCA_003444595.1 Bacillota bacterium | reverse complement strand
GATGGCATAAATTGGCTATATTGCTTCTTCCATATCTGACGCAGTCATGTTATGATTATGAAATGAGTCTATTTTTATATCAGGAGGGGAAAATTATTGTTTAATGCAGATGAAGGGACAAAAATAACCGGCGAAGAGAAAATAGCAACCGGAGAAAGAACGGGGAAAACCGGTAAAGAGACAATACCGGGCAGTAAAGAGATAAAAGAAGGTGACGCAAAAAAGAGGGAAAGAAGAAAGAGGTTAAAAATCGCTTATGATATTGCGATCATAGTGGCCCTTGCCGTACTGGTGACCATTGTTTCATTGCGCTATGTAAAGCCGGACAGTGAGGTGGTAGCTACCGTGAACGGCGAAAATATTACCAAGGATGAGCTTTACCAGGCTATGCTGACCGAAGGTGGGAGACAGGTTTTAGACCGTTTAATAACCAATCTGCTGATCCTGCAGGAAGGGAAAAGGCGGGACATTACAGTAACCGATGAAGAAATTGATGCCAGGATCCAGAATCTTATAAACGCCAATTTCTATGGTATGGCTGACTCTTTTTATCAAGCTCTGGAACAGTACGGTCTCTCGGAGGAAAGCTTAAAGAAAGACATAAAAACAGAACTGATTCTTCGAAAGATTGCCGGCGAACAAATTAATATCAGTGATGAGGAAGTCCGGGAGTATTTTAAAGCAAACCGGCAAAATTATAATATCCCTGAGCAGGTTGAGGCACGCCATATCCTTGTTGACACCAGGGAAGAAGCTGAAGAAATACTAGGACTTTTAAACAGCGGTAGAGATTTTGCCGAACTGGCCGGCGAATATTCCAAAGATAAGTTGTCTGCCGAACAGGGAGGTAATTTGGGCTTTTTCCAGAGGGGGGAAATGGTACCAGAATTTGAGGAGGCCGCTTTCAGTCTGCCTGTAAATCAAGTGAGCGACCCGATAGAAACGACTTACGGGTTTCATATTATAGAAGTGCTCGATCGTAAGGCAGCAAAAGAGGTTGCTTTTGAAGAGGTTGAAGAAAAAGTAAGGGAAGCGCTGCTCGAGGAACAGACTATGGAGCAGATGAATAAACAGGCCACTTTGCTCCGGGAGCAGGCCAGCATTGAATACAAGCTGGATTAAATCGCCGGGGCACGGTACTATTCAAGATACCAAAGTTATACTATAATAGAAAAGGGAGGTTTTTCATAAGGAGGCTGGAGCGTGGTGCGTATAAGCGATTTGCGCGATCGGGATGTCATCAATGTTAATGACGGGAAAAGGCTGGGCATTATCAGCGATATTGATCTTGATTTGGAAAACGGAAAGATTAAAGCTATCGTCCTGCCGGGGCCAGGAGGCTTTATGGGCGTACTCGGCAGGAAAAATGATCTTGTTATCCCCTGGGAAAAAATAAGAAAGATTGGGGTGGATACCATACTGGTGGATTATCCGGTGGAGTCCAACCTGGCTTGAAGGTGAAGTATCGGAAACAGAGAAAATTTTTCCGGGGGCAGAAAGGGTGGTTCCTTGACGACCGATTTTTTCCCTTTTGAGGAAATCAGGAAAAGGGATGGAAGAGTTGTACCCTTTGATGCTGAAAAGATCACCCAGGCCATTTTTAAAGCCGCCAGGGCTGTAGGAGGGGAGAATTATTCCTTAGCCCGCGAGCTGACCACAGAGGTTATCGTTTACCTCAGCGAACAGAAGCTGTCCGGGTTAATTCCTACGGTTGAAGAGATTCAGGATGCCGTAGAAAAAGTACTGATTGAAAAAGGACATGCCCGCACGGCGAAGGCCTATATTTTGTACAGGGCGAAAAGAACCCGTATCAGAGAAGCCAAGTCGGAGCTTATGGATGCGGTTAAAGAAATTTTACTGGAGGGGAATCGCAAGGAAGAGGAAGCCAACTTTTCGCCTGCCGAGAAGATGAACAGGATTGCGCTGGCCGCCAGCCAAAAATATTACCTGGACAATTTGCTCCCGCCGGAGATAGCTGCTGCTCATCAGGAGGGGAGTTTTTATATACATAGCCTGGGTTACTACAGCAAAGCACTTGATTCGCTGCAAATCGATTTACAGCCTCTGCTTAGGAATGAGTTTGCTTCGGAGGAATTTCCACCCGGAGATCTGCTGGCCGCTCTCCTCAGGGTTTCTGCCATTTTACAGAAAAACAAAAACGATCTTTACGGCGAACAGGCTTTGCCTTATTTTGACCGTGTTGTCGGCCAGCTAATCCGAAGTATTAAAAATAAACCGTCCAGGAAAGAGCTTTACAGGAACTTAAAAGAGATCCTGGCATATTGGGGGAAACTTTTCTGCACATCAGCAGGAAATACTCCGCATTGCAGCTTACAGCTGGGGCTTGATACTACTGAAGAGGGCAGGGAAGTAGCAAAAGTTTTACTGGAGGAAAGTATAAAACGGCAGTGCCCCAAGTTAGTGTTCATAATTAAAAAAGGAGTCAATCTGCGGGAAGGGGATCCAAATTACGATTTATACCAAACAGCATTGCGGGCAGCACTGCGCAGTGGGAATCCTTTCTTTGCTTTTCTCGATACCGACTATAACATCCCTTTTGACGAAGAAGTTTGCTATTTCAGCAATGGGATGAGGATAGCCGGAAACAGGCATGGTCTCCCAGGGGGGATGGGACGAGGTAACATTGCTTCTTTGACCCTGAACCTGCCGCGCCTGGCACTGAGTTCCCTGGAGCAGGAACTGTTTTTTGTAGAACTCGATCGCTTGTTGAGGCTGGGAGTGCGCCAACTCCTGCACCGTTTTGAAGTTCTTTCTTCTCTCAAATGCAAAGATCTCCCCTTTTTGATGGGCGAGAGACTTTACCTGGGGAGTGAAAATCTGTCGTCTGAGGACAGCATTAAGGAATCCCTTAAAAACGGTGTTATTTCCATAAGTTTTACCGGCTTGTCCGAAGCAGCTCGGGTTTTAACCGAAAGAAATCAGGAAAAGGAACTGGAATACGGGCTGGCTGTAAAAATAGCTGAACACATGTCCAGGCGTATTAAGTCCTTTGCCGATGAATATGACCTTAATATTGCCCTTTGTGGTTCATCAGGCAGCGACAGGTTGCAAGATCTTGTCGCTAAAGACCGGGAGGATTTTGGTTTGGTCAGAGGAGTAACGGATAAAGATTATTATTACAGTTCTTGTTTCGTTCTTTTTCAGGAAGACGAAGGCCTGGAAAAAAAGATTGCTCTGGAAGGAGAAATACATAAATGCTGCTCTGCCGGGTATGCTTCCAGGATGGTCTTGCTTCCGGGAATGGATGTGGAAGTGGCGGAGGAGATGGCCGCTAGGTTAATCGCGGCCGGGGTTGGTTTTATTACTATAGCACCTTTAACGAAGGAGTAAACAGATGAAGGAAAGCCCGGCTTTAATCGAAAAAGACGGAGTAACCTTTTTTTTATATCCACGGTGGGAGAAGGAGGGCCTGGTAGGACATGGTTTCTCCACCCGTCTCGGCGGACTGAGCCGGGGAGTATTTGCTTCCCTTAACTTGGGGTTGAAAGGAGGGGACAGCCCTGAAATTGTCGGTAAAAACCGGCAGAGATTTCTGGGAATCTGGGGAAAAGGAGAGAAGGATCTTTATTACGGAGAGCAGGTTCACGGTAAAGAAGTCTTTCTGGTAGACAGATTATTTTTAAGCAAAGGAACTAGAGAAATTCCGGGAACGGACGCTGTGATTACATCTGAACGGCAGGTTTTGCTGGGAGCTTTTTCTGCGGACTGTCTGCTGGTTTTTTTCCTGGATCCCGGGGCGCCGGCCATCGGTGTGGCGCATGCAGGGTGGCGGGGCACATTTTCTGGTATACTGCCCGGTGTGGTGGAGGCAATGAACAAATCATTCGGCAGCGAGCCGGGTTCCCTGGAGGTTTTAATGGCCCCTTCCATTGGACCCTGTTGTTACGAGGTTGGAGAAGATGTCATGGATATCGCTGCTGCTTCCCACTGGGGCCGTGAAGCAGTTTTTTATCCGGGGATAAGACCGGGACACCGTTTCCTGGATTTGCAAAAAACCAACAGTAATATCCTTTGTAAAGTGGGAGTCCGGCCTTTTAATATCATTACAAACGAATTTTGCACATGTTGCCGCCCCGATCTTTTTTACTCCTACCGGGGCGCTAAAAGAGGGGCAACCGGAAGTCATATGGGTATAATTTTTCTAAGGTGAATATTATGAAGCAAAAAAGGGCAAACCGGGAGCATTTAAAGGTCCTTGAAGGTAAGGGCACGGACGTCCGGCGCACTGCAGGGGCCGGGAAAAAAAACATCTACTATCTACTTTTGTTTCTGTCCCTTTTTTTGCTGATTCAGATCTTATGCGGCTGGATTTGGGGGAGCGCCGGCCAGGATACCATTAATACGGTGCTGGCCAGTGAAGGCACAACCGATGTTTCCTTTTCTGCAGGAGGAATAATTACCTTCTCGGAGAAAGTAGTTCTCGCTCCATGCTCCGGTTTTGTGTGTTATGAAGTTACAGGGGGCGAAAGGGTCCCTGTCGGTAAAGAGTTGGCCAGTATTACAGATTTTCCTTTGATAAAAGCAGATAGTGAGGAGAGCGAAAGCTCGGATTCGGAATATTTGCAGCGCGTTAAGGATTGGCTGTTGGGAGAAACAGAGGAAGAGCCGATCAATTTCTTTCCGGCGAATAGTAAAGAGGTGAAAATAGTAGCACCTCTGCCCGGCCTGGTTCATTTAAAAATGGACGGCTTTGAAATATTCGGCCCGAATTCACGTTTCCCATACCTGACACCGGAGGAATTCGCGGAAAAGGGAATAGAAGAAAAGCTTTTAAGTTCAGGAGAAAGGGTTTTACGCTCTACGCCTCTGTTAAAGCTAATCGATAATTATTACTGGTATTTCAGCGCTGTTTTGCTGCCGGAACTCGGACGATTATTGCCGGAAAGCCAGCAGGAGAACAAATTATTTTTTTCCTTTGCTCCCGATATACCTGTACAGGGCCGGAAGGTGGAATCCAGGGAAAGGGATGACGGGACACTGGAGATTACCTGGTGTATTGATCGTGAACTGCCAGGTCTTTACGAGCAGCGCTGGGACAACGCTGAAATTGTATATAAAAAATTAGAGGGTGCCCTTATTCCCAAAAGCGCCCTTGTGCAAAAAGAGGATAAAAAGGGTGTTTACGTTGTAGAGAAAGGGCTCATAAATTTTCGGGAAGTAATAGTCCTGACAGAGAGAGAAAATGATTATCTGGTCAGGAATCTGGAGGTTTATGAAAGAGTGGTTACGAAGCCGGAAAACGTTAGGGAGGGAGAGAGTTTTTTCTGGTGACAGGAGGTAAACCGCTATGACTGACGTTTCCATGCTCAAGGAAAACCTGAACAAGATAAATGAACGTCTACGTAGAGCCGCAGTTAAAAGAGGAGTTTCTCCGGAAGAAATCACACTGGTGGCTGTTACCAAAACTGTGCCGGCAGAGGCAATCAACGCGGCACATCAACTGGGAATCAACAATTTCGGAGAGAACCGGGTCCAGGAGGCTTTAAGCAAGATTGACTTTTTACCGGGCGACATTCATCTGCATTTTATCGGACACCTGCAGAGCAATAAAGTAAGGCATGTAGTGCCTGTCTTTGATCTTATTCATTCCCTGGATAGTATTAAACTGGCCGGTGTTATCCAGAAGGAAGGGGAAAAAAGAGATAGAAAAGTCAATGTTCTCCTGCAGGTAAATATCGGTGATGAAAAGAGCAAATTTGGCTTTAAGCGGGAAGAGGTGGAAGATGCCCTGGTAGAGCTGGCTACCTACCGCAACCTGAAGGTACTGGGTTTAATGACGGTTGCTCCCTTTTTGCCCGATCCGGAAGAAGTGAGGCCATATTTCCGCCTGCTCTACCAACTGTTTAAAAGTATAAAGATCCCGGGGATAGAAATGAAGTATCTTTCCATGGGGATGAGCAACGATTTTGAAGTGGCCGTGGAAGAGGGCGCCAATATGGTTCGTTTGGGAACCGCCCTTTTCGGAGATAGACTGAAAAAATGAAAGGGATGATAGGGTGAACTTCTGGGAGAAGCTGTTACATTCTCTTGGTTTGCTGGAAGAGGAGGAGGATGAGCCGCAAAGCCGTAGTTTTACAAGGAAATCCTTCAAAAAGGGGAGAGTATTGGAATTTCCCGCTCAAGAAACAGGTTACCGTCTTATTTTAAGTAATCCGGCAGGTTTTTCCGAGGTTGAGGAGATTGGCAGCCATTTAAAGAACAAAAGGCCTGTTGTTGTCAATCTCGAGGAGGTAGAAACGGGTGAAGCAAAAAGGATTATTGATTTCCTAAGCGGGGTAATATTTGCTTTGAATGGCAGTTCTCAAAAAATTAACAACAGTATTTTTGTTTTTGTGCCCCACGGGGTGACTCTGAATTCACTCCAGCATAAGGAATTCACTGAACGGGATCTTCTCATTTTACGGGGGACGGAAAGGAACTTTGAGGAGTAGACTGGCTTTAACGCTCTACAATTTTTAACTAGCCGCAGCCACAGGGGTTGACCTTAAACGGAAGAATGTATACACTAAAAGAAACTGCCAGGAAACCGGGTTTAATCCTTTTCGGTTGTCAAACAAGAGGTATTGATTATGCTATTTCTTAAAAATATCGTCAGTGCTTTCTTCGATATCCTTTATTTTTTAATTTTGGTGCGCATTATCTTTAGTTTTTTACCTGTTAGCCCGTACGGCAGCCCGCTAATCTACAATATTGTGCAGTTTATCCGCCAACTGACAGAACCTTTCCTGGCGCCTTTCCGCAGGCTGGTGCCTCCGCTGGGAATCGGTGGTGGGGGTTACATAGATCTTTCTCCAATCCTGGCTATTGTCATTTTGAATTTATTGCGCCGTCTTATACTGGCGCTGTTATGATTTGTCTTTACAGTAGGTGTGGCAGATGCTAAAAGAGAGACAATCTTTTAATTATCCTTTGCCTACCGAAAAAAAATGGGCAGCCCGCTTCCAGTCCCTGCTGGAAAAAGTTGAGGAGCTAAATGTTGAACAGTGGACACCTTTTGTCGATCCCAGGCAGCAGCAGATCGCCAGGGATCTACTGCACCGCTTTCCCGGTATCCAGTGCTCTTTTTTCGGAGGTTACCCTGAAGCAGAAAGGGTAAGGATCGGTCTCCGTCCCCTTTCCCTGCCCGGAGGGATTGAAGGGGAAGCAGTCGGCTGCCTTTCTGTAAGAGGCAACTATCCCGAGGGAGTGTTAACGCACAGGGATTTTTTGGGGGCGCTGATGGGGTTGGGTATTAAACGGGAAATGGTCGGGGATATCATTTACCGGGGAGGAGAAAAGGCCTTTATCTTCCTGGTAAAGGATCTGTTACCCTTTGTAAAAGCAAATTTACAGAGTGCAGGGCGTTATGCCCTGGAAGTCGAAGAAATTGAGCCGGAGGCGTTGACATCGGAGTTTGCGCCCAGGCGTGTTAAAGAGATAAGAGGGACGGTCGCCTCCATGAGGCTTGATGCTGTTGCCGGGTTGGGCTTTGGAATATCACGTTCCAAAATTGCTCCCCTGATTAAAGGCGAACAGGTCAAGGTGAACTACCAGCTAGTAAAGCAGCCTTCCCGGCCGGTTAAAGAAGGCGATGTCATTTCCATGGCAGGAAGGGGAAGGATTGAGGTGGTTGAAAAAAAGGGTGAAAGCCGTAAAGGGAGGACACACTTGCTGCTGTTTAGAATAATTTAATGTTCCCTTTTTATAAAGATAGCAGGAAAACAAAGATAATTGTCGAAAATTTCAAGGA
>DLUO01000101.1:0-2792 GCA_003444595.1 Bacillota bacterium | reverse complement strand
TGGAAAACACCTTACATAATTCCATTATTGTAGCCCAGGAAACAGCGGAGGATGTCAAGCGCAACGCCAGCAAGGAAGCAGAGCTAATCCGCAAGGAGGCGGAGAAAGAAGCGCAACGAATAGTCGAAGAAGCCCGTTACAAAGCCAGCCGCATACTGGCCGAACATGAAGAGGTCTATAAGCAGGCACAAATCTTTAAGCTCCGTTTTCGTGCCTTTATCGAAGCACAGCTGGCTTCGCTGGAACTGGAAGACTGGCTCCAGGTGGACAACGAGGAAGAGCATGAAGCCAGGGATATAGGTTAGGATCCCAATCACGGTGTTGCCTAGCACCTCCCTGGTCATGTTGACATAAAGTGGAACTTATTCTGTAGTTGTATCTTTCAGGAGGATATGGATAAAATATATTTTATAACTTCAGCATGTATACAAAAAAGGCTATGAACGGGAGAGTAGACAAGGTTTGCGAGCCTTTGCAAGCGAGCCGGGCAAGGTGAGAGACCGGCAAGGCGTCCTGTTCGAAGATCACCCGGGAGCCCTTTCTTCCAAAGTTGCAGCGTAAGTACCGGATGAGTTGCAATTAGTAGAGGGAAGCGTTTTATGGCTGCGTTAAAGCCAAAAGGGGTTACAGGTCGCACGGTGAACTGGAACAACTAGGGTGGTACCGCGGGAAAATCTCGTCCCTGAAAAAGACGGGATTTTTATTTTTTATGTTATTATAATAGTGACAGTATAGCAAGACAAAGGAGGTTAGAGTCTGTTCTATGGATTACAGCACTACTTTAAATTTACCCAGAACCGATTTTCCCATGAAAGCAGGGTTGCCGAAGAAGGAACCGCAGGTTTACGAGCACTGGGAAAAGACAGAGGTTTATCGGAAAATGAGGGAAAAAAGAAAAGGGGCACCGCGCTTTATTTTGCACGACGGCCCTCCTTACGCTAACGGCAGTATTCATATGGGAACAGCGCTAAATAAAGTATTAAAGGATATTATCAACAAGTACAAATATATGCGGGGTTACGATATACCCTATGTTCCCGGATGGGATACGCACGGTCTTCCCATTGAACACCAGGTGATCAAGAGCAAGAAAATTAAAAGGGAAGAGGTCACGGATCTGGAGTTCAGGAGAATGTGCCGCGATTATGCTCTGGAATACCTTGATCTCCAGAGAGAACAGTTCAAGAGGCTGGGCGTACTGGGTGATTGGGAAAACCCTTATATTACACTCGATCCTGCTTATGAAGCCGTCCAGGTGGGAGTTTTCGGCCGTATGGCAGAAAGTGGCTTTATCTATAAAGGGCTGAAACCGGTCTACTGGTGCCCGGAGTGTACTACAGCGCTGGCGGAGGCGGAGATCGAATATGCCGAGCGGCGTTCTCCCTCCATATATGTAAAGTTCCCGGTCATCAATAACCTGGGAAAATGGACAGAGAAGTATGAGCCCGCCTTTATTCTTATCTGGACAACCACTCCCTGGACCATTCCGGCCAACCTGGCGGTTGCCGTGCACCCGGATTATATCTATTGCCTGGTAAAAACGGGTGAGGAGTATTATTTGCTGGCCGAAGAGCTTGTAAAAGATGCTTTTGCTGTCATCGGCCTGGAGCAGGGAGAGGTTTGTGAACGGTTTGAAGGCCGTGAACTGGAAGGAATGCTCTGCCGCCATCCTCTCTTTCAGCGGGAATCCAGAGTGGTCCTGGCCGACTATGTTACACTTGAGCAGGGAACCGGCTGTGTCCACATCGCCCCCGGGCACGGGCTGGAGGACTACGAAACAGGGTTGCAGTACAACCTGCCCATTTATGCTCCCATGGACGGACGCGGAATTTTTACCGCCGAAGCGGGAGAATTTGCCGGTCTGCGTTACGATGAGGGGAACAAGGCTGTTACTAAGGCGCTGGAAAGGGAAAAAGTCCTTCTTAATCTTACTTTTATAACTCACCAGTATCCCCATTGCTGGCGCTGTAAAAAGGAGGTAATTTTCAGGGCCACTGAACAGTGGTTTGCTTCCATTCAAGGCTTTCGGGAAGATGCGCTAAAGGCTATAAAAGAAGTTAAATGGATCCCTGCCTGGGGCGAGGGGCGTATGACCAATATGATTACCGACCGCCGCGACTGGTGCATCTCGCGCCAGCGGATCTGGGGTGTGCCCATACCGGTGTTTTATTGCCTGGATTGCGGTGAGCCTCTTTTAACGCCGCAAAGCATTGCCGCTGTCCAGGAACTGTTCCGTAAAGAGGGTTCCGATGCCTGGTTTAAATACGAGGCCGGAGAGATTTTATCGCCCGGTACGGCCTGCCCCTCCTGCGGAAAAGGGAGTTTCCGCAAGGAACAGGATATTATGGACGTCTGGTTTGACTCCGGTTCAAGTCATGAAGCTGTGCTGGACAACAGGGAGGGGCTTGAATGGCCGGCAGACCTTTACGTCGAGGGGAGCGACCAGTTTCGCGGTTGGTTCCAGTCCTCGCTGCTGACTGCTGTAGCTACGAAGGGGAAGCCTCCCTACCGCAGCGTTTTAAGCCACGGGTGGGTTGTTGACGGCGAGGGGCGTAAAATGTCCAAATCCCTGGGAAACGTTATTGCCCCGGAGGATATCATAAAGAACTACGGCGCCGACATTTTGCGTCTATGGGTCTCCAGCGCTGATTTTACCAGTGATGTCCACCTTTCCAATAATATACTGATGCAGCTTATCGAGATCTACCGTAAGATACGCAACACTGACCGGTTCCTCCTGGGCAACTGCTATGCTTTTAACCCGGAGCGTGACGGCATTGAATACATTCGTC
>DLUO01000177.1:4561-5476 GCA_003444595.1 Bacillota bacterium | reverse complement strand
TTTTAAAAGAACTATCAGCTGGAAGGGGGTAATACTGTTGCTTAAAAGTGGTTTGGGGAAAATACCTTATCATCTTTCCTTACAGAAAAGAAAAATAAGGCTGCAGAATGTTTCCGGAGCTTTAAAAAGACAGGCTGCCGGGGCGCAATTTGATGTGCGAACACTGCTTTGGTTTTCGGCCGCTTTTTTTATCAGCCGTGCTTCCATCATGGGTGAGATAACACCTTTTGCCCTTATTCTCTGGTCCCAGGCCATGCGCCTGCGGCCTGAAAGAAAAGTGCCGGTGACGGCGGGGATTTTTTTGGGATGGGTCACCTCTCCGGCCGGGCTTTTTCCGCCTTGGTTTTTACCGGCGGCTATGCTGTTATGGACAGCCGTGGATTTTTTGTTAGGAAAAGTTTTTAAAAGAGGTGCTCCCCTGTCCTTCACTTTACCGCTGACGATCCTTATGCTGCGTTTGCCTCTGTTGTCCGCCTATTATCTGACTGTGTACGAGGCCTTTGTTATCGGCCTGGAGGTTGCCCTGGCCGTACTGCTGCCACCGCTGTTCCAGCCTTTTTTTGAAGAGATAGGCCTTAAAAAAAGCATCAGCAGGCCTTCACCGGAAGTAATTACCGGAGGTATCCTTCTCCTTTCCCTTGTTTTTTTAGGGATGAACGGCCTTAGTATCATGGGGTATATTGACCTGATAAATATTGCCTGCCCTTTGCTTATTCTGGCAGGAGCCTACATCTGGGGTCCTATCTTTGGTGTTATGGCCGGGATTATCCTGGGATTGTGCCTGAGTTTCAGTAATCCTGTGATGTTTCCTTATGCCGGAGCGCTGGGGATCGCCGGGTTGACGGCCGGGTTGCTGCGGCCTTACGGGCGCCTGTGGACGGCCGCAGGATATTTTCTTACTTTAAGGTTCCTCGC
>DLUO01000177.1:0-4390 GCA_003444595.1 Bacillota bacterium | reverse complement strand
AACTTTTTCTGGCCTTTTAAGCTCCAGAATGAGGAAAAGCTTAGATTTACCATGGCGAACCGTATAAAAGATTTTGCCGCGGTTTTCAGGGAGCTGGCAATAACTTTTCGCCCCCTGCAGCAAGCGGTGGAAGTACGTTCCAAGAATGACCTTTCGCCGTTAGTGGATTATTTTAGCCGGAAAGTGTGCACCTCCTGCGGATATTATGACCGCTGCTGGCAGAGCGATCTATACAACCAGTACAGAAGAGTGATCGCTATGCTTTCGGCAAACGAGGAAAATGATAAATTTTCGGAGAAGTATATTCCGGTCAAATTGAGAAGATATTGCCCCCGCCAGCGGGAAATCGTAAAAGCGGTAGGAAGCATGAAAGAAATATATCGCATAAACTGCTACTGGCAGGACAAGATCCAGGAAAGCCGCTCCCTGGTTTCCGAACAGCTTGAAGGTATCTCTGCCATCATGCATGATCTGGCGCAGGAGCTGAAATTGGAGACCGGAGAAAGACAGATTGCCGAAGATAACAGGATAATTCGCTATTCGGTGGAGATCGGTGTCGCCCAGGTTGCCAAAGACGGCCAGGCCGTTACGGGAGACAGCTATGCCGTTCTTCCCTTAAAGGAGGGGAAGCAGGCCATAATCCTCAGTGACGGAATGGGCAGCGGCAAGGAGGCGCGACTGGCCAGCTATTCCACGGTAAAACTGATGGAGCACCTCCTGGGGATAGGATTTCGGCAGGAAATTGTCATCAGCACGATAAATACACTGTTACGCCTCGGCTATCCTTCAGAAAGGTTCTCTACTTTGGATCTGGCTATTCTCGATTTGCAGACCGGGGAAATAGAGCTTTACAAACTCGGAGCGCCGCCCAGCTTCTTAAAAAAAGGTGGAATGGTTAAGGTCATCGGTTCAGTTTCCCTTCCCGTGGGTATTCTTGAGGAGATATCCCCTGAAAAGAAGTGTTTTAAGCTGCCGGAAGGCGGTATCCTGGTTATGATTACCGACGGTTTACTTGATACACGTCCAGGGAATGAGGGAAACTGGCTTGTAGACGCTTTGCAGGAGATACCGCACGATCATCCCCAGATTATTGCCGATCGCCTGATAGAAGAGGCCTGTTACCGCTGGCCACGGGGAGTCCGCGATGATTTAACGGTGCTGGTAGGTCGTTTAAGGCCTCTTTTCGGAAAATAAGAAAATTTTTTGCCGGGAAGGATTTCTTTTTCTTGCTAAAGAAATTATAATTTATGAAAACGGATCTCTTGGAAAAGGTAAAAAAAACTATTATCAGGGAACAACTAATAGATGATGGCGATCTGGTTATTTTAGCTGTTTCAGGGGGGGCTGACTCCCTTTCTTTGTTGCATATTTTAAATGAAATCAGGCTAAAAAAGTTTATCTCCTTCTCTCTTTATGTAGCCCATCTCAACCACGGTTTAAGGGGCAAATACGCCCGGGACGATGCCTTGTTTGTCCGGCAGGAGGCTAAAAGGTCAGGTTTGCCGTGCATGATCGGTATAGCCGATACCATTTCTTTCGCCAAGCGTCGGGGGCTGTCGATTGAAGATGCCGCCCGGCGTTTGCGTTACAGATTTTTGGAACAACTGGCCCGGAGAACCGGCGCCTCGCGGATAGCGGTAGGCCATACCCTTGACGATCAGGCGGAAACCCTCCTGCTTAATTTCCTGCGGGGAACAGGCCCGGACGGGCTTGCAGGTATGAGGTTCAAAAGAGTTATGGGGGCGGAACGCTGCGTGTTAATCCGGCCGCTGCTGGAGACAAGCAGGCGCGAAATTGAAGCATACTGCCGGCAAAAAAAACTTTGGCCGCGCTTTGATAAATCGAACCAGGACACACGTTTTTTGCGGAACAAAATTCGACTGGAACTGCTGCCTTATCTGGAGAAAGAGTACAACCCTAACATACAGAAGAGCCTGGCCCGGTTGTCAGAGCTTATTAACGCGGACAGGGATTATTTGCAACGCCTGGCCACACAGCGTTTGCTCGAAATTATAATCAGGGAAAAGCCCCGTCGCCTGCAGCTGGATGTAAAGTCGCTGCTTCGTGAAGATGATGCACTGCAGGGAAGAATTTTGCGCCGGGCCATCAGCCGGCTTCTGTGGCAGGGGATTGATTATGAGCTGTTGCCGGCAGCTCCTCGTGAAGTGAGCTATGAGCATATCAGGTCGGCACTAAACCTGTGCCGCCAGGGTTCACCCCACGGCGCTCTTGATTTTCCTCTTGGCCTAAAAATTGCCAGGAGCTATAACGTGCTGGTAATAACATACGGGAAGCAGCCTTGTTCCGCTGCTTTTGTACCCTTTTTTCTGCCTGTTCCCGGGGAAAAAGCCATTCCCGGACAGGGAGTCCTTTTACAGGCGCGGCTGGCCTCCCCGGCTGAGCTCTCCTGGCCGCCGGAGGAAGGGAGAGAAGCTTATCTGGATTATGACCGGGTAGTGGAACTGGCCGCAGGGGAAAAGGCTCCTGATAGAAAAATGCCTGTTCTAAATCTTTTGGTTAGAACACGGCGGGAGGGTGACTTTTTTTATCCTCTGGGGGCGCCCGGGAAAACCAAACTAAAAGATTTTTTTATTGACCGGAAGATTCCCCGGCAGGAAAGGGAACGGATTCCCCTGGTCCTGGCCGGGGGGGTTATAGTTTGGGTGGCGGGAAAGCAGATCTCCCATTATTGCAGAATTACGGATAGAACGAGAAAAGCATTAATCTTGAGGCTTGAACAAGATAAACGGCTGGAGGGATAAGCATGCTCTCTGAAAAAACCAGGGTTTTGCTCACACAGGAAGAGATCAGGGAAAAAGTAAAGCAGTTGGCTGAGGCAGTATCACGGGATTATAAAGATAAAAAACCGTTGCTTGTCTGTGTTTTAAAGGGGGCAGTCGTCTTTTTGGCCGATTTTATGCGCTTTCTGTCTATTCCTGTAGAAATCGATTTTATGGCTGTCTCCAGCTATGGCCATTCTACCACATCTTCAGGGGTGGTACGGATTTTGAAAGACCTGGATTCCAGTATTGAGCATAAAGATGTTATTATTCTGGAGGATATAATAGATTCCGGTTTAACATTGAGCTATTTGCGGGAAAATCTCCTTTCCCGGAATCCCAGATCCATTAAGATAGTAACCCTTCTGGATAAACCGGAACGGCGGGTGACGGATATTGAACCGGACTATTGCGGATTTCGCATTCCTGATGAGTTTGTAGTAGGTTATGGCCTGGATTACAATGAAAAGTACCGCAATCTGCCTGATATTTGTATTTTGCTTGAGTTTGCAAAATAAGTGTGATAAAATTATGAGAGTACTATATCCCGCCGATCATGTCCCAGTTGAATAGCTCTTGACAGGAATCCATAAATTGCGCCGGAGCGCCGGGCGGATGAGACCCGCAGCCGGCGGAATAAAGTACGGAATAGGACGATTTCTCGCTGTATTATTGGCATACATGGTTCTGTAGCAGCAGGAGAGGAGGTTGTGCTGACTTGAACAGTCGTTTTTTACGCCAGGCTACATTTTACCTTTTAGTTTTCATGATTATCGTGGCCCTGATCCAGACTTTCATGCAGCCGCAGGAAGTGGTCCGTGATATAAAATATTATCCTGATTTTATTGAAATGCTCGAAAAAGGAGAGGTAACCGAGGTAAGGCTGGTAGGAAATAATATTGAGGCTTCACTGGCTGACGGAACGAAGGTTAAAACTTACAAGCCGGAGGATGATGAGCTCACAGCCCGGTTGATAGAGCATAAAATCCCCTTTGAGCCTCTGCCGGAACCGGAACCGCCCTGGTGGTCCACCCTGCTGACCTACCTGATTCCTTTTGTTCTCATTATTGGGTTGTTTTTCTTTTTTATGCAGCAGCAGGGCGGCGGAAACAGGGTTATGAATTTCGGCCGGAGCAGGGCCAGACTTTATGACAGTGAGCGCAGAAAGGTTACCTTTGACCATGTGGCCGGAGCCGACGAAGAGAAATACGAGTTGCAGGAAATTGTGGAGTTCTTAAAAGATCCCAAAAAATTTAACGAGCTGGGCGCCCGTATTCCCAAAGGCGTACTGCTGGTCGGCCCGCCGGGAACAGGCAAAACACTCCTGGCCAGAGCTGTGGCCGGTGAGGCAGGGGTGCCTTTTTTCAGCATCAGCGGTTCTGATTTCGTGGAGATGTTTGTGGGGGTAGGCGCCTCCCGCGTCAGGGACCTCTTTGAGAATGCCAAGAGGAACTCTCCCTGTATCGTCTTTATTGATGAGATCGATGCTGTCGGCAGGCAGCGGGGAGCGGGCCTCGGCGGGGGCCATGACGAAAGGGAGCAGACGTTGAACCAGCTGCTGGTGGAGATGGAGGGGTTTCCACCAATGAAGGGATTATTGTTATGGCGGC
>DLUO01000149.1 GCA_003444595.1 Bacillota bacterium | reverse complement strand
TCCCTCTGCCTTTAACGGCATCAACTACAGTTCTATAGATATTAATTTTTTCTTCAAAGGAAAGTGTTGGCGATTCTCCGGTAGTTCCCGTTAATACCAGGGAGTCGGAACCGTTATGGAAAAGACTTTCAGCCAATTCTGCCATTTTATCATAATCTATACGGAATTTTTTATCAAAAGGAGTTATAATTGCGGTTATTAAACTGCCAAAAGTACAGTGCAAGATTGTAGACCTCCTTACCAATTTTCTTAGTAATTATAACATAGAGAAATTGGAAAGTAAAATAGGTTGAATTTGCTCTCTTTTTAAGGCTTTTTCAATTGTCGGGAGCAAAAGGTCCAGCCTGGAAACCAGTGAAGTCGGCTTTTGCAGAGGATCATCCTGTCCAAAGGGCACAATAAAAATATTTTTGGTTGCAAGCAATATGCCTAGGTTTTTGGCATTTAAACCGAGGCCGTCATTAGTAGAGATGGCGAGAACAACCGGTCTCTGATTCCTTAACTGGGCTTTGGCTGACATCAAAACAGGCGTATCGGTAATGCCGTTGGCCAGTTTGGCAAGAGTATTCCCTGTACATGGAGCAATTACTATTATGTCAAACATTTTCTGAGGGCCTATAGGTTCGGCATCAACTATACTTTTAATTATTCTGTTACCGGTAATTTTCTTCAAACGTTCCTTAATATCTTTAGCTTCGCCAAAACGCGTGCTGACGTTATTCACCGCTGGAGAAATGATAGGAAAGACCTGTGTACCGGCCTTGATAAGCTTTTCAATCTGTGGAAGTACCTCCCCGATTGTACAATGCGAGCCTGTCAGGGCAAAACCTATTTTAACTCCGTGAAGGTTCAATTCATTTCACCTCTTTTTAAATAAGACACAATTAGATCTGGATATACTTTACATAAAATTTGGGCGGCTGTTTTAGGAGCCACCTTGCCGGGTAATCCGGGCAGTGATATGGCTTTTATATTCAACCTTTCCGCTACAGGAAAATCAACCCCCCCCGGATGTGTAGCGATATCTATAATTAGAGAAGACCTGTCGGTACGGTACAAAACCTCTGCATTTAATACAATGGCAGGGATTGTGTTAAAGATAATATCAGCCTTGTGAATTTCCTCTGCCAGGCGATAAAGCGGCAAGGGATTCATCTGGTAAGCTTCTATCCAGGCAAGAACTTCTCTTCTCCTGACTGCTACTGTGACCTCCGCACCCAGGGCTTTTAAAGTTTGGGCTAAAATTGTTCCACAACGGCCGAAACCAAGTACAAAGCAACTGCTGTTATGTATGGTATAATCAGTATTGGCCATAGCCGCCTGGATAGCCCCCTCAGCGGTCGGTATGGCATTGGGAATAGATATTTCATCCATATCCCTTGTTTCGCAAACTAGAATATTTTTTTGCATCAGCACTTCTTTCAATGTTGGGCATATATAACCAGCGATAAACAGGGTTTGCGGCTGTATGGAATTTATGATCTTCATATCGTTTAAATACACTTTTCTTTGGGCAAATGGGGCATAAACCTCACCATTGGCTTCAATACCTGTAAGCGGTGTAATAATTACTTGAGATAACTTTATGGATTCAAGTAGATTATCGGTTAGCGTAACCCCCTTTAGATTAGGATACTTTTCAAAACCGTACAGGTAGACATTGGCCCCATTCTTCCTTAAATGGAAGTAGAGTTCTACCTCCCTGCTGTCTCCGCCGATAATCAGTATGTTTAGCCCCAACAAAATAACATTCATTAAACGGCACCCCGCTTGGCACTACTGTTATATAATTAATGGCCATGTTGTTAACCGGCTTTGATTTTTTTACCGAAAGCGCTCGAATAGAACTGCTTTTTTACTCTATACTATGATATTTCCAGGAAGAATGTGAGCATAAAAAAATAACGCGCCTTTCAGACGCGTCATTTTATATCAGGCGATAAATTAAAGTGGTTGTCTTTTAATGTACTTCTACATCTTCTCCGCCGTAACGTTTCAAGACGGAAGTAATCTGTGACACTTCATCATCTTCTGCTTTGACGGTTACAAGAATGTCCCCTCTTTTAACTCTTTCTTCATAATGCTGCCCTCTTTCTTCGGGGATGCCGAAATCAACCAGCCCACCTACAAGCCCTCCTCCTACAACTCCTGTAAGAAAAGCAGCCAGTGGACCGGCAGCAATAATAGGACCCACCCCCGGTATAAGAAGGGCCCCGGTTCCGGCCAGCAGCCCGGCTATGCCTCCCAGTGCTCCTCCAGTCATCACACCTTCTCCAAGGTTCTGCCTTTCCATGGTTAGATTTCCGCCACGTTCGTTATCTTCTTCAAACTCCTTTTTTTCTTTGGCGATTAGGGAAATTTCTCTCTCGTTAAAGCCCTGCGCCTTTAATTCATTAATTGCTTCTCTGGCGCGATTTTCGCTGCGAAACACTCCTATTACCGCTTTTGCCATAAAATATTGGACCTCCTGTTTCAATAATAACTGTAACTGTATTATTTCCAACAGGTTTCCTTCTATTCATGGCCTATTAAAATTTTCCCGTATGGCCGAAGCCCCCGGCCCCGCGATTAGAAGGGGGAAGTTCATCAACAAGCTTTAACTCTACCCTTGCCAAAGCATGAATAACCAACTGCGCAATCCTTTCCCCTCTCTGTACCATATAAGTTTCATTGCTAAGATTTATCAAGATTACCTTTATTTCACCCCTGTAATCAGCATCAATAGTGCCGGGAGAATTCAAAATAGTAATACCGTGGTTTAGAGCCAACCCGCTTCTGGGCCTTATCTGTCCTTCATATCCCGGAGGCATGGCCAAAGCTATTCCTGTAGGTATTAATTTATATTCCCCGGGTTTTATTTCAACACTTTCTTCCAGAGCAGCGAAGAGATCTATGCCGGAGGCGAGCTCGCTTGCATAACGAGGCAGAGGCAGGTCTTCAGCATGCGGCATTTTTTTGATTAACACGCTTGTCCTTTCCGTCATTATTTTCAACCCTTCCCAAAAAAAATACAGGTCCTGTATTAATTCATTTTACAGCATCTTCTTTATTATGGAAAGGAGCACTTAAAAACAAAACACGATAATCCCGGCTCTTCTCTCACAGGAGGCTACATTTTACTATTCCCAGATCTCAATAACCAGGCGATAGCCGTAAGCTGAAGTCTTGATCATTATAAACCTGTCTTTATTATTCCGGAATTTAAAATCAAGATAATCCGAGACAGTCGCATCCATACCCTTGGGAACATAGCCCACTGGTCTACTGTGCGGAAATCGTTCTACAACCTCCAGCCCGGCTCTTTTTACCGCATTGTATAATGTAGTAGAAACCTGACATACTCCCCCTCCATATCCTGGGATAACTGAGCCTCCGACGATAATAGGAGCCATTTTGTAACCATGTTCCGCATCCCGCGGCATTGTCGCTTTATTAAAAGAAAACACCTCGCCCGGGGCGAGCAAGTAATTGTTAAGGGAAGAAGCGGCAAGCATGATATTATGTCCCCTGTTTCCTCCCCCGAAACCTGTCATAAAGGAGCCTTTCCTCGTGCGGATATTCCTGTAGATGTCCAGGGTAATTTCAGGATCAAGAGGGACAATGACAGGATAATGTGTTGTATACGGCTTCGCCTTCATGATCATTTCCACAGTTGCCTCAACGTCGACCTTCTGTCCATAAATCTCTGGTAGCATCTGGCCTGTAAAGGGATCCAGGTAAGCATTTCTTGGACGTACAAAATAATCCCGGCCGATAGAAAAGACGTAATCATAAACTTCTGGCTCCAGTTTTTTTTCCATAGGGGTGTCGTTCAAGTAAACACCCCTGGCAACGCCGTACTTCATGCGCCTGTAGTTGTCTCCGATGCTAAAAGCCAGGCAGCCAGTCATGATTAACATCATTATTAAAGAAATTGTGGTTCCTTTGATACTTAAAAGATGAATTCTTTTCATCGCTGATCCGGTGGGTAATGGGGATTGAACAATTCAGCTAGCGTAACAAAACTGTAACCTTTATTTTTGATCACGGGAATAACCTCTTTTAGAAGCATAACCGTGTCTGCGGTAGGATGCATTAGCACAATTGCTCCTTCATGCAGATTGTCTAAAATTTTTGCTTTCATTTTTTCTACCCCGGGAGTATTCCAGTCTACAGTATCTATAGACCATAAAACAGTGCGCATATCCTGGCGGGATACCGTTTCTAAAACCAGGGCATTATATTCACCTTTATGGGGTGTAAAATATTTTGGCCTTTGACCGGTAGCAGCACCAATTAGATCATTAACCTCTTTAAGTCCCTCTTTCATTTCCTGTTGGGAGAGTGCAGTATAAACAACACTATCCGTATGCCCGTGATTTCCCAGCAGATGCCCTTTAGAGCAGATCTCCTTCACTAAGTTTTCGTTCTGCCTGGCCCACGTTCCTACGACAAAGAAAGTGGTCAAGGCATCATTGGCATCTAATATTTCCAGCATGGGGAGAATATATTCCGTCCCCCAGGCAACATTAATCATCAGGGCAATTTGCTTTTTAAGCGGGTTTCCCCGGGAAATAACGGCCGAGGGGTAATCTTCGGTGGTAATATCGGGTAAAACAGCCTCATAAACCGGGGAAACATATTCATTCCGCGAAGCTGCCATAATTTTATCCACTGTTTCCGGCAAATTGACCTCATAGCCCCACAATTCTGGAATGATATGGTTTGAATGAGAATCATACAGGGCGTCAACCGGTTTTAAATGCCACTCACCCAGTCTGGCCGCGACTATTTCTCTTACTTTATCCCGGGAATACCCGCCAAGATCTTGCTGTAAAAATATTACACCCGGTTTTACACCGAAATAATGCTTAATGATACTATCCTTAAAGAAAAAAGATCCGCAGATAATAATTAATAAGATAATAGACATTATTTTTGTTCTGGAAGAGATAAGAACGATAAGCATAAAACCACCTTTTTAAGGTAAAGGTCTTAAAGCCTAATATCTTCATTAATTACCGGGAAAAGACAGCTTAACTTTTACCGGCAAGTTGCTTAATTTGTCTCATTGCTTTTTTCTTTCGGCATACTCTTTAATAAAAATTGGGTTTTCTACCCTGTAACCTTTCCATCCTATAAATTCCAGTGCTTCGGGGAGAATTTGTAAAATTTGGGGAGAAGCATTATGACATAATAAGACGGCTCCATCATGCAGGGATTCTTCCAGATGGCTAATGATTAAATCTGTTTCTCTTTCCGTAAGGGTCTTGATGTTAATACTCCATAACAATGTCAACAAGTTCTGTTCTTCAGCAATACGCACTATCCTGATGTTATACTCTCCGTAAGGAGGCCGGAAAAAAATAGGTTGATAATTAAGTAAGTATACACATCT
>DLUO01000070.1 GCA_003444595.1 Bacillota bacterium | reverse complement strand
GTAAAATCTACATCGATTATTTCCGGAAAAAAGTTTTTCAATATCTCTACAACGATAAAGCCGAGCTCTGTTGGTTTTAAAACCTTTTCCTGCTTGATTACATACCCCCTGCTCAGGATCGTTTCAATGGTGGGAGAATATGTGCTCGGTCTTCCTATGCCTCTATTTTCCATAATTTTAACAAGAGAGGCTTCAGTAAAACGCGGAGGAGGCTGGGTAAAATGCTGGCTCGGACTTAGAGACAAAAGTTCCAGCTTTTCGCCCCTTGCTAAGTCAGGAAGCCTGTTTTCCCTTTCCTTTTCTTCTTCATCATCATCTTCGATATAAAGTATCATAAATCCTGGAAATTTTATATTGGAACCCGTTGCTTTAAAGATATATTCTCCTGCGCCAATCTCAGCTTTTACCTGTTCTATTAATGCCGCCTCCATCTGGCTCGCCAGGAAACGTGACCAGATCAATTTATAAAGTTTGTACTGATCCCTGGTTAAAAAAGCCTTTATCTCATCCGGTTCTCTGGTGACCGAAGTTGGACGGATAGCCTCATGAGCCTCCTGGGCTCCTTTTCTGGAGGTAAAAACCCTCGGTTTCTCCGGCAGGTATGCCTCTCCAAAAACACTGCCGATATACTTTGCAGCCTCCTCGCGGGCTAATGGAGAAATAAATGTGGCATCGGTACGCATATACGTAATCAACCCGACGGGCTCTCCTTTTTTCCCGACTTCGATTCCCTCATAAAGTTGTTGTGCTGTAATCATCGTTTTTTTAGTACTAAAGCCTAGCTTTCTGTAAGCTTCCTGCTGCAAAGTACTGGTCGTAAAGGGGGGAGAGGGGTTACGCCGTCTTTCCTGGTACTGAACTTCCAAGATCTTATAATTTTTACCGTTTAGTTGCTGTAAAACTGTATTAACCTCTTTTTCTGAGGTAAGATTATATTTCGTTCCGGCTTTACCATAAAATTTAGCCGGAAAAATATTCCCCTCCTTTGGTTCCTTAAATTGTCCCTCAATAGTCCAGTATTCCTCTGGGATAAAAGCTTCAATTTCTTTTTCACGATCACAAATTAGGCGTACCGCCACGGACTGAACTCTTCCAGCACTGAGCCCTCTGCGTACTTTTTCCCATAGCAAGGGGCTAATTGTATACCCTACTATTCTATCTAAAATACGTCTTGCCTGTTGTGCTTCAACCCTATTCATATCAAGAGGCCGGGGTTTGGAGAAGGCTTTTTTAATCGCTTCCTTGGTAATTTCATGGAATTCTACCCTGCAGGGCATGCTTTCATTAATACCCAGAGACTTACATAAATGCCAGCTAATCGCTTCACCTTCCCTATCAGGGTCGGTGGCCAGAAAAACTTGGGTTGCCTTTTTTCCGGCCTCTTTCAGTTCCTTCAAAATTTTGCCTTTACCTCTTATAGTGATATATTTAGGTTCAAACCCGTTTTCTAAATCTATTCCCAGCCTGCTTTTCGGCAGGTCTACCAGGTGACCGATAGATGCTTTTACTTTATACTGCCGGCCCAAATATTTGCCGATAGTCCTGGCTTTTGCTGGAGATTCTACAATTACGAGGTACATCCAAAAGGCCTCCTTTAGTTCAGTTCCTGATAAAATATTTCCCCGGCAGTTGCTTAATCGCCCCTTTCATTTCCAGCTTAAGCAATAAGGCATTAACAAGCGAAAGGGGTATCTGGCTTAGAGAAACGATCTCCTCCAGCGTAAGAGGTTCGTAAGGAATAAAGTCCAGCAATCTTTTTTCTTCCGGTTCAAGACGTATCTCTCCTGGCACCCCCCCAACCCCTGAAATATTGCGATCATCTTTCCTAGACGCCAAAGAGGGCAACTCTTCAATAAGAGAAGAAAGTGATAACTCTTCAATAATATCTTCAACTTTTTCAACCAGTTTGGCTCCCTCTTTAAGTAACCTGTGACACCCTTTGCTGTATGGACTGGCAATACTGCCAGGAACAGCAAAGACTTCTCTTCCCTGCTCCAGGGCAAAATCCGCAGTAATTAGGGCACCGCTCTTTTCTCCGGCCTCGACCACTAAAGTTCCCTGGGAGAGGCCGCTTATTATACGATTCCTACGGGGAAAGTTTTGCGGCAACGGCTTGCTCCCCGGAGGAAATTCACTTATCACAACCCCGCAGGCGCGGATCTTTTCTCTAATAGTTCTATTCTCGGGAGGATAACATATATCCAGTCCACAGCCCAAAACGGCTACGGTTTGGCCGCCGGCCTCGAGAGCACCTTTATGGGCCCAGGTATCAATCCCCCGTGCCATTCCGCTGACAATCGTTAAACCATAGTTTGACAACTCTGCAGCAAATTTATAAGCTATTTCTCTTCCGTAAAGGGTGTGGCGCCGGCTGCCGACAATAGCCAGGCAGCACCCGCTTACTATCTCAATATCTCCGTAATAATAAATGATTGGGGGGGGATCGTAAATTTCCTGCAAAAGTAGCGGATAATCCTCATCTTCCCAGGTTACACAGGCGTAACCTTTTTTAATTATATACTCCCACGTTTTATCCAGATTTATTTTATCCCTTTCCTGGTTAATCCTTT
>DLUO01000043.1 GCA_003444595.1 Bacillota bacterium | reverse complement strand
CTCAGGATCGTTTCAATGATGGGAGAATATGTACTCGGTCTTCCTATGCCTTTATTTTCCATAATTTTAACAAGGGAGGCTTCAGTAAATCGCGGAGGGGGCTGGGTAAAATGCTGGCTCGGAGTTAGAGACAAAAGTTCCAGTTTTTCGTCCTTTGTTAAGTCAGGAAGCCTGTTTTCCTTTTCCTTTTCCTCATCATCATCTTCGATATAAAGTATCATAAAACCTGGAAATTTTATGTTGGAACCTATTGCTTTAAAGATATATTCTCCTGCGCCAATCTCAACTTTTACCTGTTCTATTAATGCCGCCTCCATCTGGCTCGCCAGGAAACGTGACCAGATCAATTTATAAAGTTTGTACTGATCCCTGGTTAAAAAAGCCTTAATTTCATCCGGCTCTCTGGTGACCGAAGTTGGACGGATAGCCTCATGAGCCTCCTGTGCTCCTTTTCTGGAGGTAAAAACCCTCGGTTTCTCCGGCAGGTATGCCTCTCCAAAAACACTACCGATATACTTTGCAGCCTCTTCGCGGGCTAATGGAGAGATAAATGTGGCATCGGTACGCATATACGTAATCAACCCCACAGGCTCTCCTTTTTTTCCGACTTCGATTCCCTCATAAAGTTGTTGTGCTGTAATCATCGTTTTTTTGGTACTAAAGCCTAATTTTCTGTAAGCTTCCTGCTGCAAAGTACTGGTGGTAAAGGGAGGAGAGGGGTTACGCCGTCTTTCCTGGCACTGAACTTCCAGGATCTTATAATTTTTACCGTTTAGTTGCTGTAAAACTTTATTAACCTCTTTTTCTGAGGTAAGATTAAATTTCGTTCCGGCTTTACCATAAAATTTAGCCGGAAAAATATTCCCCTCCTTTGGTTCCTTAAACTGTCCCTCAATAGTCCAGTATTCCTCTGGGACAAAAGCTTCAATTTCTTTTTCACGATCACAAATTAGGCGTACCGCCACGGACTGAACCCTTCCAGCGCTGAGCCCTCTGCGTACTTTTTCCCATAGTAAGGGGCTAATTGTATACCCTACTATTCTATCTAAAATACGCCTTGCCTGTTGTGCTTCAACTCTATTCATATCAAGAGGCCGAGGCCTGGAGAAGGCTTTTTTAATCGCTTCCTTGGTAATTTCATGGAATTCTACCCTGCAGGGCATATTTTCATTAATACCCAGAGACTTGCATAAATGCCAGCTAATCGCTTCACCTTCCCTATCAGGGTCGGTAGCCAGGAAAACTTGGGTTGCCTTTTTCCCGGCCTCTTTCAGTTCTTTTAAAATTTTGCCTTTACCTCTTATAGTGATATATTTGGGTTCAAACCCGTTTTCTAAATCTATTCCCAGCCTGCTTTTCGGCAGGTCTACCAGGTGACCGATAGATGCTTTTACTTTATACTGCCGGCCCAAATATTTGCCGATAGTCCTGGCTTTTGCTGGAGATTCTACAATTACGAGGTACATCCAAAAGACCTCCTTTAGTTCAGTTCCTGATAAAATATTTCCCCGGCAGTTGCTTAATCGCCCCTTTCATTTCCAGCTTAAGCAATAAAGCATTAACAAGCGAAAGGGGCATCTGGCTTAAAGAAACGATCTCCTCCAGCGTAAGAGGTTCGTAAGGAATAAAGTCCAGCAATCTTCTTTCTTCCGGTTCAAGCTGTATCTCTCCTGGCACCCCCCCAACCCCTGAAATATTGCGGCCATCTTTCTTTGACGCCAAAGAGGGCAACTCATCAATAAGAAGGTGGGAAAGTGATAACTCTTCAATAATATCTTCAACTTTTTCAACCAGCTTGGCTCCCTCTTTCAGTAACCTGTGACACCCCCTGCTATACGGACTGGCAATACTGCCAGGAACAGCAAAGATTTCTCTTCCCTGCTCCAGGGCAAAATCCGCAGTAATTAGAGCACCGCTCTTTTCTCCGGCCTCGACTACTATGGTTCCCTGGGAGAGGCCGCTTATTATACGATTCCTACGGGGAAAGTTTTGCGGCAACGGCTTGCTCCCCGGTGGAAATTCACTTATCACGACCCCGCAGGCGCTGATCTTTTCCCTAATAGCTCTATTCTCAGGAGGATAACATATATCAAGTCCACAGCCCAAAACGGCTACGGTTTGGCCGCCAGCGTCGAGAGCACCTTTATGGGCCCAGGTATCAATCCCCCGTGCCATTCCGCTGACAACCGTTAAACCATAGTTTGACAACTCCGCAGCAAATTTATAAGCTATTTCTCTTCCGTAAAGGGTATGGCGCCGGCTGCCGACAATAGCCAGGCAGCACCCGCTTGCTGTCTTAATATCTCCGTAATAATAAATGATTGGCGGGGGATCGTAAATTTCCTGCAAAAGTAGAGGATAATCCTCATCTTCCCAGGTTACACAGGCGTAACCTTTTTTAACTATATACTCCCACGTTTTATCCAGATTTATTTTATCCCTTTCCTGGCTAATCCTTTCCACCAGAACGCTGCTAAAACCTTCAATTTCGGCCAACTCACCCGGATGCGCCTTCCAGGCATGCTCGGCGCTCCCGAAATGCTGCAGCAGCTTGCGAATTCTAACAGGACCAAGAGAGGGCATTAAATTCAGGCCATGGTAATACTTTGCCTTAAGGCTCTGATGCTGCGACACAAATGCGTACCTCCTTAATAAATGGAAACAGGAGCGGCTGTTTCCGCTATGGCTTCTTTAACGATTAACGTCTAGCGTATAAATAATTAAATGTCTTCGTCATTCTCATATTCCAGGATCCTCTTTTCCCAGGTTCTGATAAGCAGCTTATTTGCTCCCATCGAGACAAGGTATTCCGCCAGCATAGGCGTTTTACCGTACCCCTTGGGAGCATTGACGATAAAAGTGGGAACAGCCAATCCGGAAGTAAATCCTCTTAACTGCTCCATGATTTCAATTCCTTCTTCCACCCTGGTCCGAAAGTGCCTGGTGCCTTTAACCCCTTTAGCATGAAAAATATAATACGGCCTCACCATGCATTTTAAAAGTTCCTGGTTCAGCTTTCTCATGAGAAAAGGATCGTTGTTGATTCCTTTCAGCAGCACAGTCTGGTTGCCCAGACTGATCCCGGAACGGGCAAGTGCCCAGCAAGCATCTCTGGAATCGGGTGTAATCTCCAGGGGATGATTAAATTGGGTATTAATATATAATGGCAGATGTCGGCTCAACATCTTGCATAGCTCGTCGGTTATTCGATAAGGCAACGTTACAGGTGCTCTGGTTCCCAAGCGCTTGATTTCAACATGAGGAATGTTATCAAGTTCAGTAAGAATCCAATCGAGTGTTTTATCTGACAGCATGAGGGCGTCCCCGCCTGTGAGAAGCACATCTCTTATCTCCTCGTTTTCGGCAATATATTGTAAGGCGGCGGCTATATCCTCACGTGATGTCTGATAATCGACCTCTCCAATATTCCGGCGCCGCTGACAGTGGCGGCAGTAACTGGCACACTGGTTTGTAACGTTGATAATAAGACGATCGGGGTATCTCCTGGTAACAGCAGGAGCGGGAGAGGTAAACTCTTCAGCCATAGGATCCAGTACCCCGCTGGAATCATTATATTCCTCTATAGAGGGAATCGATTGGAGACGAACAGGATCTGACGGGTTTTCAGGATCAATGAGGCTTAAATAATAAGGCACCACAGCCCAACGGAATATACTTCCCGTTAAAGAAATTTCCTTCTCTTCTTCCGGTGTCAACGTAAAATATTTTTTCAGAGATTCTATTTTACAAATACGATTTCTCAACTGCCATTTCCAATCTCTCCACTCGTCTTCGGAGGCACCGAGGATTTTTTTAATTTTTTCCTGTCTTTCTTTTATTTTTTCCCATTCTTTAAAACCCGTAGGTATATTTTTTTTATATTCAAGATAATCCGCAATTCTTTCCTTCAACTCTGCAGCTCTTTGCAATGCAATCTGTCTTTTTTCTCCTGCGGACATGGACATACAATAAACCTCCAAAATATTCTTAATAAATAGTATACATCATCTCACTCGTATATAGAAGTTTTTTTCTTTTTTTACATGCTATTAATTCATAATTACTAAATTATTATAGCATTAATTTAATCTTGTGTAAATATTATTTACATTAATTTACAATTATTAATACCAAGTCTTTCTATCCTCATATATAAAAATGCCTGACGATTTTCACCTCAGGCATCGAGAAATCTCAAATTATTATCTATAATGATTCCCTTTTAACCCCAAAGTTAACCCCAAAGCGTTTAATATTCTTCAGTAAAGGGCTTCCAATTCTTTGGAAACAACCTGAATAACCCTGTTTTCCTCATCTACAAATACTACTTTAGGCATAAAATCTTTTAGTTCTTCACTGGAATACTGGGCATAACTTAAAATAATTATCTTATCGCCGGGCTGAACGAGGCGGGCGGCAGCTCCGTTAAGGCAAACATCCCCCCTGCCGCGTTCACCGGCAATAACATAAGTTTCCAGCCTGGCACCGTTATTGTTGTTTACCACCTGAACCTTTTCGTATGGAAGAATGTCAGCTTTTTCCATAAG
>DLUO01000116.1 GCA_003444595.1 Bacillota bacterium | reverse complement strand
ACTCCAGAGTACTTTAAAGGGGATCGAAAAATCCCTGCAGGCTGGCCTGACCCCTGTAAAAATAAATGTTGTCCTTTTAAAAGGGATCAACGACCATGAGATTGAGAAGTTTGTCCGTATGACCATAGACCAGGAACTGGACGTTCGTTTTATTGAATACATGCCCACTCAAGGACAAAAGAAATGGTCCAATTTTTTCCTGCCCCTGGAGAAAGTTTTGGAAGTAGCCGAAAGAATTGCCCCAGTTGTACCCGTGGAAGGTGAACACGGCGGCGGGCCGGCACAGTATATCCGTCTGGAAGGCGCTACGGGTAAAATTGGCCTCATCTCCCCCCTGAGCAGGCATTTCTGTGACCGCTGTAACCGCTTAAGGGTGACACCTGACGGTAAAATTAAACCGTGCCTATTTTCCGAAGCAGAAATTGACCTTCGTCCGTATTTTTCCGACAAAGAACAGTTAAAAGCAAGGTTCTACGAAGCTTTGCAGATAAAACCCGATCCCCGAAAGGTTGCCGGCAATCCCCTTGATCGCGTCATGCAGTTTGAGGGAAAACGCTCTATGACACAGATAGGCGGATGAGGGATCGGTGATATTATTACAACGATATCATAAAGAACAGGGGTGATCATGATGGCAGGTCATTCCAAATGGGCCAATGTAAAGCACCGCAAAGCACGTGTAGATGCCCAGAAAGGTAAAGTGTTTACTAAGCTGGCCCGTGAAATTATCGTGGCTGCCAGAGAAGGCGGAGGGGATTTGAACGCAAACTTCCGCCTGCGGCTGGCGGTGCAAAAAGCCCGGGAAGCAAATATGCCTAGTGACAATATCAACCGCGCTATTCAGAAGGGCTGCGGAGAAGGGGAAAGCGTGTCCCTGGAACAAATAAGCTATGAGGGGTACGGTCCCGGAGGGGTGGCTGTGCTGCTGGAAATAATGACTGATAACCGCAACAGGACAGCAGCGGAAATAAGGCACATTTTTTCCCGCCGGGGAGGAAGCATGGGCGAATCGGGCTGCGTTGCCTGGATGTTTAATCGCAAAGGTTACTTTGCGATTGATAAAAAGGAGGGGCTGCCTTCCGAGGATGATCTAATGTCACTTGCCCTGGAAGCCGGCGCTGAAGATTTTAAAGAGGAAGACGGCAGCTATATTATTATTACTCCGCCTGAAGATTTTGAAACCCTGAAAGATAAATTTACGGAGCAGAACATAACTTTTAGTACTGCGGAAATTACCATGGTTCCGGTGACCACTGTCCCTATTGAGGATCCGGAAGAGGCCGGCAAGGTGCTCAACCTTCTGGAAGCCCTGGAAGAACATGATGATGTCCAGAACGTTTATGCAAACTTCGATATACCGGAGGAAATAATGCAGTCTCTGTAAAAAATGAGAGTAAGAGCGGGCCTTTCCGGGGAAAATATAATAATCTTTTTCCCAGGAGGGATCCCTGTGAAAGAAAAACATAGTAGGTACCTGCGCTACGGGGGTTATTTATTACTGGTTTTTCTTTTTTTGTTTGCAGCCTATTCATTTCCCGGGCTGAACGGAAAGAGGGATAAATTGACACACCCGGTTCCGGCGGAGCAAAATATTTTTCCGCAGGGGGAAAAAGCGGGAAAAGAAGCCGGGGAAAGCACGACGGAAAAGACAGAGACGCAGCTTTTTTTGGGGGTGCAAAATGGTCAGATAGCTATATTTGCCCGGGACAGTGCCGGCACGATGATCCTGGAGAAAATCCTCCCCTATCCTGTAAAAGAAGTCTATTATGACGAATTAATAGAGGGGATACCTTTTTCCACGGAGGAAGAAATGAATAATCTACTGGAAAACTTCACCTCTTAAGGGACTTTTTTAAACAATTAAGCAGGTAAAAAGTATAACAGTGTAGAATAGATGCCAGAACGTAGCTCATGTGTTTTTGCACCTGATTGTCAGCAAGGAGAAGAATTAGACCATGAGAGTTCTGGGGATCGATCCCGGCCTGGCCACAGTAGGATATGGACTTTTGGAGAAAAACGAAAAAGCATGCGGGGCCGTAGACTATGGTTATATTAGTACGCCGGCCGGCCTTGCTTTACCGCAGCGTCTGTTAATTATCTTCAGGAGTGTTAAGCAGCTAATTTCCCGTTTTTCTCCTGATGTTCTGGCCATAGAGAGGTTATTTTTCTGTAAAAATATACGCACAGCTTTGCAGGTGGGGGAAGCCCGGGGAGCAGTCTTTACCGCTGCAGCCGAAACAGAGCTTCCCGTATTTGAATATACACCCCTGCAGGTAAAACAGGCCGTAGCCGGTTACGGCCGGGCAGGGAAAAAACAGGTGCAGCAAATGGTCTGTCTTTTACTGAAACTTCCCGAGATACCAAAGCCCGATGATACTGCAGACGCTCTGGCAGTGGCTCTCTGCCACCTGCAGTCAGAAAAGTGGCGGCAACTGGTAGACAGCAAACACTCTTAACGGGAATCGGGAGTTTGCGTAATCACCGGGGATTGTGATTATGCCTACCGGCATCCAACGTCCAATGTCTGAACAGTGTGGTGCATAAAATGCTTTACTATTTAGAGGGAACGCTTGTTGAGTGCTCACCGCAGCATGCTGTTGTCGAGGCCATGGGCCTGGGATTCTACATTTTCATCCCGGCCTCATTTTATTTTCAAATGCCTAATCCAGGAAGCACTATAAAAATATATACTTCCCTGCAGATCAAGGATGACGAGCCGGTGCTGTACGGGTTTCCGGGGAAAAAAGAAAGGGATTTCTTTAAAATACTGACCGGAGTCTCCGGGATCGGCCCCAAAGCAGCCCTCTCCCTGCTGGGCCATCTATCTCTTGCCCAACTTTCCAGGGCTATACTGCTCGAAGATTTTGCCGCCCTTACCTGTATTCCCGGTATCGGCA
>DLUO01000109.1 GCA_003444595.1 Bacillota bacterium | reverse complement strand
TCGAAGTACGCTCATTCTGGCGAACCGCCGTATGCCAGGCCGGCTTGTACGGTGGTGTAGGAGGGTCGGCGGTTAAAAGTCGCCCCCTATCCTAATTTTAGTGGGGTAATTAATAATTTAAATATTGAAAATTTTTAAAAGCGGTTGTTTTTTTTGAAGGAGCATTGTAATATTAATATTAGGTTTTTTAAAAGAATGATTATGGGAAGGGAGGTGTTGCCGATTGTGAAAACAGGCGCTATACGCAGTTCAATGCAAGTAAAAGAGCAGCCAAACAGGGGATGGCAGGTGACCTTTGCCGGAATGGGGATTAACTTTGCCCTGGGCATTCTTTACTCCTGGAGCATTATAGCCCAGTTTTTAAGAGATGTCCTGGGTTGGACGGCAATGAGTTCGCAGCTTCCGTACATGATCGCCTGCGGTATTTTTGCTATTTTAATGGTTCCCGGGGGACGCATGCAGGATAAGCTTGGCCCTCGGATTGTGTTAATGGCTTCGGCAGTTTTTGCCGGTATAGGGCTAATAGGTTCTTCTTTCTTTTTAAGCATTACCGGACTTGCGCTTTTTTTCGGGATTTTTTTCGGGACGGCGATGGGGTTGGGCTATTCTTCGACTACTCCCCCGGCTGTCAAGTGGTTCAGCGCTCAAAAGCGGGGACTGGTAACCGGGTTGGTTGTCAGCGGTTTCGGCCTGGCCTCTGTTTACGCTGCACCGCTAACAAGCTCTCTGCTATCTTCCCTTGGGATCTCCTCAACGTTTTTGATCCTCGGTATAGCCTTTATGATACTTATTTTGCTGCTGGTCCAGTTTATCAGCAACCCCCCGGACGGTTATCTTCCGGTTGAGGTACATGCCGGCACCCCTGAAAAGAAGGGGCAGGAGAGCTCCGCCCGGGATTATGAGTGGTACGAAATGATTAGAAACCCCCAGTTTTACCTTATCTGGTTTATGTTCTGCTTTGGCGCGCTGGCAGGCTTGATGATTATCGGGCAGCTCTCCAGCATTGCCCAGGAGCAGGCGAATCTGTCTCTAGGGTTTCTCCTGGTAGCCCTTCTTGCCATTTTTAATGCCGGCGGAAGGATTATCGGGGGTGTTATGTTTGACAAGATAGGCCGAACAAATACCCTGTTTATTATTTTTGCTGTTCAGGCCGTGAACTTCTTGTTTTTTAGTACATACAAGAGCCTTTTTCTACTACTTATCGGGACCGTTGTTACAGGTTTCTGTTACGGGGCCTGTCTTTCCGTATTCCCGGCCATAACCGCAGGGTTTTTTGGGGTCAAGAATCTGGGGGTAAACTACGGCCTGGTTTTTATGGCCTGGGGGGCAGGCGGAGTCTTTGGCGGACTTATCGGCGGCCTTGTGCGTGACTTGACCGGAACCTATTTGGCGGCCTATCTTATCGCTGCTTGCCTTTGTATTGCCAGTACGATTATGGTCTTTTTTGTCAAAACGCCCAGGCAGGCTGTATAGCATTTGGCTGCGAGCCGGTATATTTAAAGTTTGCTTGAAAATTATAAGTATAATTTATTTTTAAATTATTAAGAGATAACTAAAGATAACAACTTTGGGCGAATGGTTGTTTTTTTGAACGTAGCAATGTAAAATTGAAACGTATGGGTAATTTTTAGTGACAGAAGAAATTTTAACAAAAGGGATGGATTTTTAGAAAGCTTGTATTATTTATGTGAATTATGCCACTATTTACGGCAATAAAATATCGCTAATATATACGGGAAGTAATCACCGTGCCATATAAATAGCAGGACAGGACAAGCTCGATTAGGAAGGGGTGTTTAATAAAGAAAGAAAAATGAGAGGAGAGGTGCTGCTTTTATTTTTAGGGGTTTTAGGTGATTTCCTTGCCGTTTAGAGAAAATTTCAATGATGGAGGGGAAAAGATGGAGGATAAAAAAAAGGCACCTGGCATTTATGAAGATGTGTTAAATCCTGCGCTGAATGAAAGAGTTAAAAAAACCGCTGAAGAGTTACGTGCCTTGGCAGCACAGGACAGAGAGGCTTTCTGGGCGGAAATGAGTAAAAACATTTCCTGGTACAAAGAATGGAACAAGATCTTTGATGATAGCAAGGCTCCCTATTATAAATGGTTTCTCGATGGGAAATTAAATGCTTGTTATAACTGCATTGACCGTCATCTTTCCAGTTGGCGAAGAAACAAGGCAGCCATAATCTTTGAAGGCGAACTTGGTGATTCGAGGGTATTGACCTACCAGGACTTATATCGTGAGGTTAACAAGCTGGCCAATGTATTAAAGGGACTGGGCGTTAAGCGTGGAGATGTGGTGGCAATCTATTCACAAATGATTCCCGAAGCCGTGATCGCCATGCTGGCGTGCACAAGAATCGGCGCGCTCCACAGCGTGGTATTCGGAGGGTTCAGTGCCACGGCATTGCAGGAACGTATTAACGATTCCAAATCCAAGGTTCTTATTACTGCCGACGGAGGCTACAGGCGTGGAAAAACTGTGCCCATGAAGGAAAACGCAGACAAAGCTCTGGCGGACAACGGTTGCCCGAGTATAGAAAAGGTAATCGTCGTCAAGAGGACCGGCCAGGATGTTCCCATGGAGCCTGGCAGGGACCTGTGGTACTCGGAGCTGATGGAGGAAGCAGAATTACATTGCGAGCCGGAAGTGATGGATGCCGAAGATCCCCTCTTTTTACTGTACAGCAGTGGAACGACCGGGAAGCCCAAGGGCATCTTACATACTGTCGGTGGTTACCTGGTTGGTGTACACACAACTTTTAAATACATTTTCGATTATCAGGAAGAGGATGTTTACTGGTGTACCGCGGATATTGGCTGGATAACAGGTCACAGCTATCTTGTTTACGGTCCCCTTCTCAACGGCGCTACATCGGTTATATTTGAGGGAGCGCCCGATTTCCCGGCACAGGACCGTTACTGGCGGATTGTCGAAAAGTACGGCGTGAACATTTTCTATACAGCCCCGACTGTAATACGGATGCTTATGCGCTGGGGCGAGCAGTGGCCCGCTTCTCGTGACTTGAGTTCTCTCCGTCTGCTTGCTTCGGTTGGCGAGCCGATTAACCCGGAAGCATGGATGTGGTTCTACAAGCATATCGGCAGAGAAAGATGCCCCATTATGGATACCTGGTGGCAGAGCGAGACCGGTATGATTTTGGTAACCCCCCTCCCGGGAGACACCTATTTGAGGCCTGGAGCGGCGAGTTGGTCCTTCCCCGGAGTGGAGGCGGATGTTTTTAATGAAAAAGGTGAACCTGTAAAACCCGGGGAGGAGGGCTTCCTGGTTGTTACAAAGCCATGGCCGGCCATGCTGCGCACCCTTTACAATGATGAAGAGCGCTACCTGAGTACTTACTGGCAGCAGTTTAAGGGTGCATATCTTAGCGGTGACGGCGCTAAAAGAGATGAGGACAACTTGATCTGGGTTACCGGCAGAATAGATGATGTTATCAATGTCTCGGGTCACCGTATCGGGACTGCAGAGATTGAAAGTTCGCTGATAGAGCATAAGGCAGTGGCGGAGGCCGCTGTTATTGGCAAGAAACACGAGCTCAAGGGTCAGGCTATCTCTGCCTTTGTTACGCTGAGGGATGGCTTTGACGGCTCGGATGAGCTCATTGCCGAATTAAAACAGCTGGTGGTCAGCAAAATTGGAGCGCTGGCACGTCCCGAGGATATATACTTTACAAGTGAGCTGCCCAAGACACGCAGCGGTAAAATCATGCGGCGGTTGCTGCGCGATATCGCTGAAGGAAAGGTGCTTGGGGATACTACCACTTTAATGGACCCGGCTGTGATTAATTCCATTAAAAAGCAGTACGGTTAAAGAGCAGTACGGTACTGCCGGCTTAGAAAGAACTCCTGATTTTATATTCATTTAACTGCCTTAAGATTAGACAACCCGATGGTTGTCTAATCTTATTTATGTGCGCCCGGCATGGGCGATAGCTTGGCGGTGAAAGTCCGCTGTGGGCCTGGCAGTGGGAACCACTAGCCGAAGGCAAGGGTGTCCATCGCGAGGTGGAATCTGAAGGAAGCCGGAGGCAAAGTCCCGAC
>DLUO01000063.1 GCA_003444595.1 Bacillota bacterium | reverse complement strand
TGGAAGATCTTGGATTGACTCAAGAGGAAATTAATGAAATAAACAAAGGTATACCTTTTGTAGATGCTAAGCTTTATTGGAAAGAAGGATACGGCTGGACTTCCCAATATTGGGAAAAATTATATAAAGTGGGATGGAGAATGGTTGAATCGGAAAAAGAACCCGGAGTCTTCCTTGCTTTGGATGAAAAGGGAGCTACCGTTCTTTCGGCCGAAAGCAAGATCGCTTTATTTAAGCTGTTGGTTAACTTCATGGTTGGCGGAGGTTAAGGCTGTTTAAAAAAAAAGAAAGCTACAAGTGGCCGGCATCAAAGGCTGGAGTATAAGCCTTGACGAATGCGGCTATAGAATACGGCTATAAAGCTTCTGATAACGATTGTTGGGGGAAAAATAAAGTCTTGCCTAGTTCCAGTACCCAAGGGAGGTGTTATCTGGAGTGAGTTTTACAGACGACCAGATAGCCCGCTATAGTAAGCAAATCATTATACCCGAGGTGGATCTTGCCGGTCAGAAAAAGATAAGCTCCGGCAGGGTCCTACTTATCGGTGCAGGGGGGCTGGGTTCTCCTGTGGCTTACTACCTAAATGCTGCAGGGGTAGGAACTATCGGCATTGTTGACGATGACGTTGTGGATTTAAGCAATTTGCACAGGCAAATTTTGCATTTCACAAAGGATATCGGCAAAGCCAAGGTTGTTTCCGCAGAGGAATCACTGACAGCTTTAAATCCCGATTCTCAGGTCATTACCTACCAGGAAAGACTGACGGCAGCGAATGCAATGGAAATTATCCAGGATTATGATGTTGTCGTTGATTGCGCCGATAACTTCAGCACTAAGTTTTTGCTCAACGATGCTTGCATTATGGCTGGAAAGCCGCTTTTTTTTGGTGCGGTGCTGAGATTTGTCGGTCAGGCTCTGACTATTTTGCCGGGGAAGGGGCCATGTTATCGCTGCCTTTTCCGTATGCCGCCGCCGCCCGATATCGCGCCGACAAGCGCGCAGGCGGGATTATTGGGAGTTCTGCCGGGGACAATTGGACTGATTCAGGCCACCGAAGTTTTAAAGTATTTTTTAGGTTTGGGCGACTTGCTGGTAGGGAAGATGCTGACTTACAACCTCCTGACTATGGAATTTGACAAAATTAAGATAAGGAAAAATCCAGAGTGTCCTGTTTGCGGGATCAACCCGACCATTTCTGAACTGGTAGACTAACTGGAAGCAACAAGTAAGCGCTTCCAGGCAAATCAATAAGAATAATGTTGGGTTGCAGGGCATGAATTTGTTGGGAAGAGGGGTGATAGATAAAGCATTAAAATTATTTGTATTAATAATATAAAAAAAATATATGTAGAGGAGGAAAAAAGTGTATCTGCCAGATTTTGAGTATTTTACGCCGGACAGTGTAGAAGAAGCCTGCCAGTTATTGTCTAAGTATGGTCCAAAAGCCATGGCCATCGCTGGCGGTACTGACATTGTAGTCAAAATGAAAAAAGAAGTACTGGCACCCGAAATCCTTGTTTCCATCGGGCATTTGCCTGAATTGAAAAAAATTGAGTACGTGCCCGGTAAAGGCGTTGTTATCGGTGCCGGAGTCACCCATAACGAGGTACAGAACTCAAAAATCCTGCAGGAAAAATACTTGTCCGTATGCGAAGCGGCTCACCAAATGGCGAACAACCAAGTGCGTAACCTTGGCACCATTGGGGGAAACATCAGCAACGCCGTGCCTTCCGCCGACATGCCGCCGATCCTTATCGCCCTAGATACAACTGTGAAAATTGTGGGGTCGAAGAAAGAGCGGACTCTTCCCCTGGAAGATGTCTTTAAAGGACCCAACCAAACCGTTTTGGAGCATGACGAGCTCATCACGGAATTTGTTATCCCCGATGGCAGTTTTACCGGCAGTACTTACTTGAAATTCGGTTTGCGCGCGTCAGGTGCATTGGCCGTAGTTGGTGTGGCGGCCTCAGTTCAAATGGATGGCGGTGTTATTAAAGACGCAAGAATTGTCCTTGGAGCTGTTTCACCGGTTCCTCTTCGGGCGAAGGAAGCTGAAAATTTGCTAAAGGGCAAGCAAGCCAGCGAAGAACTATTTGAAGAAGCAGGGGTTATCGCTTCGGGAGAATGCCGTCCTATCTCCGATATTCGGGCGTCGGCCGAATACCGCAGGGATATGGTGCGCGTCTTTACCAGGAGGGCATTACTAAAAGCTGTTAATGAAGGACACGTCTAAAAAAGGAGTGGAGAAAATGGCTGAATTTGTTGTCGGCGAGGATGGTATCAAGCGCTATCTGGTCTCTATTACGGTAAACGGCATTAAATATACAAAAGTGGTTAAAGCAAATAGTTTGCTTGTAAACTTCTTGCGGGAGGACCTTAATCTTACCGGCACAAAAAGAGCATGCGAGCAGGGTGACTGTGGCGCCTGCACCGTGCTGTTGGATGGGAAGCCGGTCAACTCGTGCATGGTCCTCACCGTTAGTGTGGACGGACGGGAAGTTACAACCGTTGAGGGTCTTGCTTCAAACGATAAACTAGACATCCTCCAGGAAAAATTCATAGAACATTCGGCGCCGCAATGTGGATTTTGCGCTCCGGGGATACTGATGTCGGCAAAAGCGTTGCTTATGAAAAACCCCAACCCGACCGAATACGAGGTGCGCGAGGCTATTGCGGGTAATCTGTGCCGTTGTACGGGTTATGTCCATTATGTCGAGGCAATTCTGGACGCGGCTGCCGCCAGTCAGGAAAGGAAGGATGGGAAAAATGGCTAAAGAATTCTCGTACTTAAATATGAAGAGAGAGTATTCGTATATCGGGAAAAGCTTAAAGAGAACCGATATACTGGATAAAGTAACCGGTCGTGGCAAGTTTGCCGCGGATCTCAAATTTTCCAATATGCTTTATGGGAAGCTTATTCGCAGCACCGAGGCCCATGCGCGCATTATTAAGATTGATACTTCTGAAGCGGAAAAATTGCCCGGCGTAAGGGCCATTATTACCGCCAAGGATGTGCCTTCGATAAAATACGGACTCAGCCCTGCACGTTACGATGAAAACATTTTTTGCATTGACAAAGTCAGATATTATGGAGATAAAATTGGCGCAATTTGCGCGGTTGATGAAGAAACTCTCTATAAAGCTCTGAAGCTGATCAAAGTAGAATACGAAGTGCTGCCGGCGGTGTTTACTCCTGCCGAAGCGGCCAAACCGGACGCACCGCAAATCTTTGAGGAATACCCGGGCAATATAAACACTGAGATCCACCTGGAGTTCGGGGATGTTGAGAAAGCCAAGCAAGAGGCTTATTATATACGCACCGACCGCCTGCAGGGCCAGCGTACCTTGCACGGATTTATCGAACCTCATTGCTCAATTGCCTACTGGGAAGGTAAAAGAGTAACCATTCACTCCGCACATCAGTCGGCTCATTACCTGCAACATCACATTGCCCGGATATTTGACATGAAGGAAGGCGATGTGCGTGTAGTACTCCCCTATATTGGCGGCGGTTTCGGAGGTAAAGTTGATATCAGCGGCCTGGATATTGCAGCCGTGGCCCTTTCCAAAATAACCGGACAGCCTGTCAAGATGTTTTATGACCTGGAAGAAGTCTGGTATAACGGCCGCGCCCGGCATGGCATGGATATGAAATATACCACCGGTGTCACCAAAGAAGGCAAAATTCTCTTTGTAGAAAACGAAACAATCCTGGACGGTGGCGCTTACACCGGCCTGGGTGTAGCTTCGGCTTATTATGCCGGCGCTCTGCTGACTGTGCTGTACGATTTCGATAACTACAGGTTTGACGCATACCGCTACGTGACCAACCTGCCGCCATGCGGAGCGCAGAGAGGACACGGGCAACCGCACCCGCGCTATGCCTTTGAAAGCCACCTTGATCATATTGCCGAAGACCTCGGCATGGATCCCATCGAAATCCGCCTCATCAATGCCCGTAAAGCCAATACTGTCACGCCAAACGGCTATGAAGTAAAATCGTATTATTTGAAAGAAGCCAATGAAATGGCGCGGGATGCCTCCGGGTGGAAAGATAAGAAAGGCAAATTGCCCGTAGGCAGGGGTATCGGAGTTGGTAATGGCGGCTTTGTTACCGGCGCAGGTTATTGCATGTACCGGACAGACCTGCCGCACTCGGTTGCCATGATCAAAATATACGATGACGGCACCCATGCAATTGTCTACACGAATGCGGTAGATATCGGTCAGGGCAGCGATACGGTGCTTACGCAGATGGCTGCACAGGCGATGGGCTATCCCTATGAAGATATCACAATCTGTACCAGAGACACTGACCTGTCCACCCTTGACTTTGGCGCCTATGCCAGTCGGCAGACTTTAATGGCCGGCTGGGCGGTGAAGAGAGCGGGTGAAGATGTTAAGAGGAAAATTCTGGCACAGGCGGCTGAAATGCTGAAAGTTAAGGAAGACGGTGGCTACCGCTTCGGTAAGTTAACTCCGGAAGAACTGGATTGCGAGGAAGGCATCGTCTTTGTGAAACAGGAACCGGCTGTTAATATTACTTTTGCTGAGGTGGCCCGTGCTTATTTCGTGAAACATGGCGTATTAATCGGAAGAGGCTACTACCACCCGGGTAAACTCGGCGGCACGCATAAAGGTGCGGCGGTGGGTACTTCACCGGCTTATAGCAGTGCGACTCAGGTTGCTGAAGTTGAAGTTGATATGGAAACAGGCTTGACAAAAGTTGTTGGTACGTGGGATGTGCATGACAGCGGTTTCGTAGTGAACCCGCAATTGCTGCACGGCCAGGTGCACGGCGCATTTTCTATGGGCATCGGTGAAACCATCTGGGAAAAGGTAGTCTTCGACGAAAAAGGAAAAGTGCTCAACGGAAACTTTGCTGAGTATCGGTTGCCGACCGCACTGGATATGCCGTATGTCGAGTCTCTGGTCCTGGATACTTTTGAACCTAATGGACCGTGGGGCGTAAAAGAAGTCGGAGAGGGTGCGACGACTCCCACATTGGGTTGCGTTGCCAACGCTGTCTACGACGCCATAGGAGTCCGGATCTCTGAACTGCCTCTTACCCCCGAGAAAATTTGGCGCGCTTTGAAGGAGAAGGAAGCAAAAGAAAAAGGCGGGAAATAGCAAACCGCCTAACGTCTTTTGATTATTGAGTACGGTTTTATTAATGGTATTTTTGGAACCTGTTGCCATCATAGCCATGATGGCAACAAGTTCCAATTTTTTAGAAACACTTGGGCATTTACATACCCGGAGCAAGTTCCTAATATGAAACCGTATGAAAAGCAAAAAGGACGGTGGAGTTGGAAATAATGACCGTAAAAAAGACAGTAAACAATTACAACGCCCCAATATTATACAAAGCCTTCGCTGTACTAAATGAAATTGCTGCTGAGCCGCAAAAATTGGGGATTAGCGACCTTGCCCGTAAGTTAAATATGTCCAAGGGCACAGTGCATGGAATTGTTCAGGCTTTCCTTGAGCTGGGAGTTATAACGCA
>DLUO01000054.1:1255-2549 GCA_003444595.1 Bacillota bacterium | reverse complement strand
AAAATAACCAGGTATAATGATTGCCGGTGCAAGATTTTACCTCCCAAGATTCGGTAAATAAAATATATTATTCTTTTTTACCCAAAAGAAACCCTTCATTTTTAGAAAAATTAATTAAATAAGGGCTTGGGCTGGCAGGGTCGCCGTTATCAGGAAAGATCGCAATTGGAGAGGTAAAAATGATCGTGGAGAGTTTTTATGGCCTTATGCAAGTCCTGCTGCTTGATCAGTAGGGAAATGCTTATATTGGAATCTCCGGTTTGTTTAATTTCTATCTCCTGCTCATTGAGCGCTCTTACCACCCTGGCCATTACCCCGGGAATGTTGTGCATGCCGACACCCACCACCGAAACTTTGGCGCAGTCCTTCTCCATCGTGTAGGGAATCTCCAGCTCTTTCAAGATATTTTCAACCTTGAAACAATGCTCATCTTTAACAATAAAGGCTTTCATCAACGGGAATACGCTGATTAAGTCAATATTTACCCCCGCTTCTCCGATACGCTGAAACATTTCCAACTCCTTGGAAGGAGCAGGCTGCTCCAACTTGACTAAAAACTGCACCAGGTTTGTATAGTGTGCTATTCCGGTGACGGCCCTTCGCCCCCGAGTGCTGTATCCTCCTCCTCTTAAAGAAGACTCGGCGGTTATCAGGGTGCCGGTTCCGGGGTCTTCCGGATTTCTTACTACAACGCAGACATTGTTGCGCATGGCTACTTCAACGGCCCGGGGATGTATAACCTTTGCTCCCTCATGGGCAAGCTGAAATACCTCGCCGTATGTAATCTGCTGGATAACCCTGGCCTCCTTCAAAATTAGAGGATCCGCGGTCATGATGCCGGATACATCAGTATATATCTCCACCTTATCAGCCTCCAGGGCTGCTCCCAGGATTACCGCCGTAGTATCGCTGCCGCCCCGGCCCAGCGTGTTGATTTCCCCCAGGGGATCGGCGCCCTGGAAACCCGCAACCACGGGGACTTCATTATGCTGTAAAAGCTCTATTACCCTGCCGGGCTGGCAGTCCACAACTTCCGCTTCGCTGTAGTGGCCGTCTGTTAGAAAACCCGCCTGGGAACCCGTCAAAGCCCGGGAAGGTATTCCCCTGGCGCTCAGGGCAGCGGCGACAACCACAGCAGATATCACCTCGCCACAGGACATGATCAGGTCGAGATCTCTCAAAGAAAGATCGCTATACTCCTGCAGCGCCAGGGATTTAAGCGTATCGGTAGCATAAGGATCCCCCTTCCTCCCCATGGCCGAAACAACCACCACCACTTTGAAACCTTCCTCCA
>DLUO01000054.1:0-961 GCA_003444595.1 Bacillota bacterium | reverse complement strand
CGATCGTAGCGTATGCGTCCGACAAAGACCTCATCCCGGCCTTCAGTATCAACAGGCATAGGGTATAATAAATCAGAGGGATTATCCCAGATAACTATCCCGGGAGCCCTGGCCAGCACCTTGCGGGCCTCCTGCGGTGAAAGGGGGTTGTTAAGCTCCACGTTCACAGCTTCCGAATGTCCGTTGAACACCGGCACCCTGACGGTGGTTGCCGTTAACGGCAGATCGGGCAGCCCCATGATCTTGCGGGTTTCCCTGATCAGCTTCATTTCTTCTTTGGTATAATCGTCTTCTTCAAAAATATCTATATGGGGCACCATGTTAAAAGCGATCTGGTGGTGCCTGCCCGCGCCTTTATAGGGAATATACTCTTTTACTAGCTCTTTTTTGGATAAGACCGCCAAACTTTGCGCCGCCAACTCGTCTACAGCCTCCTTGCCGGCACCGGAAACAGACTGGTACGTGGCCACAACCACTCTTTTCAACCCCGCTGCCAGGTGCAGGGGCTGCAAGGCGACAACCAGCTGGATAGTCGAGCAGTTGGGATTGGCGATAATCCCTTTATGAGACGAAACAGCGTCCGCATTCACCTCGGGAACGACCAGCGGCACCTCGGGATCCATACGGAAGGCACTGCTGTTATCCACCACAACAGCTCCCCTCCTGACAGCTTCAGGAGCAAGCTGCAGGCTGACATCCCCGCCGGCACTGAAAAAGGCAAAGTCGACCCCGGCGAAGGAATCAGGTCTGGCTTCTTCAACGGTATAATCCCTGCCGGCGATGCGTATTTTTTTATCGGCAGAGCGGGAGGAGGCCAGAAGTTTCCACCCCTTTACGGGAAACTTCCGCTCCTGCAAAATCTTTATAAACGCCTGCCCTACCATGCCTGTAACACCGACAATGGCGACATTATATCTGCTCATGCAAGCATCTCCTAATCTGTTTAATAGTTTTATAATCA
>DLUO01000128.1 GCA_003444595.1 Bacillota bacterium | reverse complement strand
GATTCATCGGTTTCTCGTAAGAGGAGTTGCGAATTTCCTACAATGGCCGTTAAAGGGCTGTTTAGCTCGTGGGCTACTCCGGCAGACATTTCCCCCAGGGAGACGAGTTTGATGGAATCAACAAAACTTGTTACGTCTTTGGCGTAGTATGTTACACCGTAGGGTTCTTCTTTTTCTGTAAAGGCCGGGTAGGCAAAAATGTCCAGGACACGGTTGTAACGGGTACGCGTCTGCAGGTAGGCGGTTTTTTTGTTTTTTAGGACCTGATCGGCCAGGCAGGGGTTGCACTTTGATTCGCGGCCGTAAAAAAGACGGTAGCATTTTTGTCCCAGGATCTCATCCTCGCTGAGAGTAAAAAAGTCTGCCGCAGCTTTATTGACCCTTTGGATTTCATAGTTTAAATTGATAAAAACCAGCAGGTCCGTAACGGCCGAGAAGGTAATCTCCCACTCTTGCTTGTGCTGCCATACCTCATTATAAAGGGAGACATTTTCCAGGCACACAGCCAATTGGTCGGCTACCTGCTGCAAAAACAGGAGGTCATTTTCATTAAACGCTTGCCTGCCGGCCACTTCAACAATCCCGGTGACTTTGTCTTTTACCAGTAAAGGGATTAAAATTTTCGAAGTGATACCCTGTTTTACGAGTTCTACATCTTCCGGGAAAGAACAGCCCTTTAAGGAGATATTTTTATGGAACAGCGGTTTTTTTTCGTTAAGAACATACCAGAGGGCTGCATTGACATTCATGCCCTTGCCTTTGAGAGGCTTTTGTAACTCGCTGTTTTTAATGAAAGTTTCATGAATCTTTTTTCCGTTAGATTCATCTGCAGAAAAAACGGTCCGTTTAATCAATCCGCCCTTTAAAACAATGTAAAGGCTTAAAATATTGAAGTTAACAAGCGTCTGCAGCTTGGGAATTAAATTTTCGATAATCTCCTGGAACGACATGTTAATCCCGATATTTTTTGCCAACTGGTTGATAATTTCCAGCTGGGTGTTTCTTTGAGAGACTTCGGCCATTTTTTTCTTTAATTCGACATAATACGACTTTTTGGAGCTGTGAATTCCCGTAAGTTTTTCAATCAGCATCTTTCTGTTTTTTATAACCATTGCTTTTCCCCTTTTCCCATAGTGAAACAAGCAATAAGACAAGCTCTAAGTCACTTTTTCTGCAGGGCGGAGTAAAATATTTCGACGATATCTTCAACGTCCGCATCCCTGGGATTGGTAATGAAGCAGGCATCTTTAACGGCATTTTTACTGAGTTCAGGGATTACCTCCTCCGGCAAACCCAGTTCCGCCAGTCCGGAGGGTATTTTTACATCCATGGCCAGCTCTTCAACCATGGAGATGGCTTTTTCTGCCGCTTCCCGCGGTGTCATTCTGTCTACTTTTGCTCCCATTGCTTTGGCTATTTCTATATATTTATCCATAGAAGAGACGAGGTTAAAGCGCATGACATAAGGGAGCAGTATGGCGCTGATCTCGCCAATAGGAAAATCTAGAAGCCCTCCTACCTGGTGGCTCATGGCGTGGACCAGACCCAGAACAGCATTGGAAAAGGCTAATCCTGCCTGCAAGCTGGCTTTGGCCATGGCCACCTTGGCTTCTTCATTGACCTGGCTGGCCACCGAGGCCCTCAGGTTTGCAGAGATTAGCTTTATGGCGTGTAAAGCGTGGACATCGGTTAAATCGGTTGAAGCCAAAGAAAGAAAAGCTTCTATGGCATGGCTCAATGCTTCCATGCCCGTATTAGTGGTCAGCTTGCTATTGACTGTAGAAAGAATCAACGGATCCGATATGGCAATATCAGGGACAAGGGACTTGGAGATAATTGTCATTTTGATTTTGCGGCTGCTATCGGCGATAATAGAGAACTGGGAAACCTCCGAACCTGATCCGGCTGTTGAAGGGACAACAATTAGAGGCGGAAGCGGTTTATTGATTAAATCGATTCCTTCGTAGTCTTGAATCTTTCCGTGATTTGTAGAAAGTGTAGCCACAGCTTTCGCCGCATCTATGGCACTGCCCCCTCCGATGGCCAAAACGGCATCACATCCGGTTTCAGTATACAGCATAGCCCCTTTTTCAACTTCGTAATCCCTGGGGTTGGCGGAAAAATCGGACCAGAGTTGGTAATCCAGACCCACATGCTCGAGAAAAAATAGCGCTTTTTCGATCCAGCCGCATTGCATAACTCCCTGGTCTGCAACCAGAAATACACGAGAAGCTCCCAGGCGGGTACAGCACTCACCTACCTGGTTTATTGAGCCTTTTCCGAAAATAATTTCCGGGGCGACAAATTTGCTTATATACATTTTTCTTCCCTCTTAACAGGCATTTTTGCACTACTTGTTATTTCTTTAATTAAGGCTGTAATTCCTCTTTTTTAATCGCTTATTTTAAGCCTGCTTTCATTTTAAAAAAAGGGGCAAATCCCTTATAGAGGAATGCCCCTTTGTCATGATTCCATGAGATTTAATTCCTAAATGGCCCCGGCTCTTCACCGGGGAAAGGAACTCTTTGGTGGTATTAAATTACTGCTGTCGATGTTTCCTGTTATTGCCTGTTTAATGTCGCTGCCAGTTCTCCTTCTGCCGGTGTTTTTACTTCATCTTTTGTACTTTCTTTTGCTGCCGCAGTAATTTTGGGTAAAAGGCCATACCCGATATTTTGCTCCATTGTTTTCTTGCAGATAGCTCTTTGCTGGTCGGTACAACCGATCTCCTCGGCTTCTTTTCTGTCAAATACCTTGGCAAAGGCACCTGCGCTGCAAAACATCGTCCACCCGTTAAGCCCCTGATACTCTTTCCAGTAACGGCACTCAATTAATTTTTCCATTTTATTCGCTCCTTTTTACCCTTGTTTTGGCCGTTTCTGACATGGCCTGCCCTTCATACAGGCCATTGCCGTTTATTTCAAAGAAAGAGATTCCGGGAACGTTTGCCGGGAAGAGCTTTTTACATTGTCTGCGGCTTGGCTCCCCGAATCTCCCTCTGGCCCGATATTTCTGCCAGTTTCCGGACCGAAGGACGGAGATAAGCGCTCCAGTAGAGAACACCTACAAAGATTACCCCTCCTACTAAGTTTCCGATGGTAGCTGGGATCAGGTTTTTCAGGAAAAATCCTCCCCAGTGCAATCCCTGAAGGAGCTCCGGCGCCATTAAACCCTGGGCGATAACATGGTCTTTAAGCATGATTCCCATGGGGATAAAATACATGTTGGCAATGGAGTGTTCCAGGCCTATGGCCACGAAGGCTGTCACAGGAATCATAATGCCGATTATTTTACTGATTGCCTCTTTGGCACCCATAGCTAACCATACGGCCAGGCATACCAGCCAGTTACAAAAGATCCCGCGGAAAAATGCTTCCGACCAGGAGAGGGATACTTTGGCATTGGCTGTGCCTACTGCTTTAAGGGCAATGCCGTAGCTGTTTGCTTTCCAAATACCCGAGTAGTAGAAGATGAAGACAATGATCAAAGCACCGACAAAATTGAACAAATAGACCCATACCCAGTTTTTAAGGACCTGCTGTGCTGTAACTTTCTTTTGCAGGAACCCCGTTACCATCAGGTTGTTTCCCGTGAATAGCTCTGCGCCCCCCAGAATGACCAGGATGAGCCCCAGTGAAAAAGTCATGCCACCTACCAGGCGGGAGAGGCCGTCCCCGATATAGTTTGCAAGGTCATTGGTTACGACCGTGGAGAGCACCGCCCCCATTGCGATGTAAGCTCCGGCAAGAAGAGCCAGCAGCTGCAGTGATGGAGTGGTTGTAGCCGCTTTTTTTTCGGCAAGCCCAACGACATTTTTAGCGATTTCCGGGGGAGGGTCACAGACAACGGGAGCAGGTGGCGCAGGGACTGCCCCCGTACCGATATTCAGCTCCATTGTCCCCAGGCATTCTTTTCTCTTTTCTGCGGTGCAACCAATCTGTTCTAAAAAAGCAGGGTTTACCGGCCGGTTAAAAGCAGCCAGTTCACAATAAGAAACTGAACCTCCTACAGAATCATAATTCTTCCAAAATTGACAGCGATTTTCCACCATTTAAACCTCCTTTCTTTTTTTTAAGATTTTTTTTATATATTTCACTTAGTCTTTAATGCAAACAACGTGCCAAGTATTTATTCCTGTTAAGACCCTGCAGGAAAGCCTTTTTTGCAGCATATCAACGGCTCGAAGCAGTCCTTTTACAAAACTTTGTTTCTAAAAGTACGTAAATACGGCATTATAAGTACCTTTTACGTCAACGTAAAAATATTAAGTAATTTTCCTTATAGTGAACAAAAAAAGAGGAAAGTTAAAGGCATTTAGCGAATATTTAAAACTATAAATCTTTAAAGTAATATGTAAACTAAAATTGTTTTTAAATATATAAAACTATATACAACTTATAAATAATTTTTAAAAATGACAAGGTTGTTACGGGTTGCTCTGCTGTCACAATTTATCAGGACAGCATTGCCAAGAAATGAAAATAATTATGAAACTGGCTAAATTTACCATAGAAAAAGATTGGTGGGAGGTGATCGATGGCTGGAAGAAGTACGGCTTTTGCTGTAGTGTAATACCTTAAAAATTTCTTAGAGGGAGGAATTTGTAGAAGATGGTAAAAAAATATATTGTGCCCCTGGTAATTTGTCTGATACTTTTTATGGCTCTGTTCGCCGGCTGCACACAGCCCTCCACTACTCCGGCGCCACCTTCTGAACCAAAAACCGGAGGGGAGCAGGAGCCAGAGCCACCGAAACCTGAGAAAGATAAAATCGTATTCGGTTCGGTACACTCCATTTCCGGTCCGCTGGCTATTATTGAAGAGGCAGCCTTTGGCCCCATCCGTAATTTGTGGTTCAAGGATGTCAATGAAAGAGGCGGGATATATGTAGAGGAGTACGGTAAAAAGCTGCCGGTAGAGCTGATCGAGTATGATGATAAAAGCGATATCGGAACAATGACGAGGCTGCTGGAGAAGCTGATCTTGGAGGACAAGGTCGATTTTATATTACCCCCCACGGGTACCGCCATGCTTTATGCCGCCGGTCCTGTAGCCAATAAGCACGGGTATATATTGCCGGGTATGTCGGGCGGCGCTACCACCATTAAGGAAATTATCGGCGGCTTACCTTACTTCTTTTCCAATTTGAATTTTTCCGATACACAGGTGCCGGCCTTTGGTGAACTTGTGTCCGAGCTGGGCGTGAAAAGCGCTGCCGTGGTCTTTATCGAAGATCTCCATGGCGTGGAGTATTCCGGTGCGGTAGTGCCGGAAATGGTGCTCAGAGGTGTCGATGTGGCCTTTGTCAAGAGTATTCCGCAAGGGATACAGGACATGTCAGCAATAATCAAGGAGGCCAAAGCAGCCGATGTCGATGCCTTCCTCTGTCTGGCCTATCCTGATGAAAACATTCTTTGTGTCAGCCAGTCCATGGAGCTCGGCTTTAACCCGAAACTCATGATTTTCGGCCCCGGAGTTTGTTACACATTCTTCAAAGATATCTTCGGGGATGAAGGAGTGGAAGGATTAATGAGCTGGGGTGCCTGGAACGGCAAAAGTACCCCGGAATCCCAGGAATTAATAGACAAAATAGGTGTAGCTAATGTGGACTGGTGGGGACACAACCTGTACTGGGCCGGAATGCAGATGCTGGAGAAGTCCATCGAGAAGGCCGGGACCCTCGACCAGTCTGTTGTAAGAGAAATAATGGCCACCGAAACCTTTGACACGGTCCTTGGCCCGACCTATTACGATGAGAATAGAATGCTGGCCGCTGAATGCCATACCGGAGAAGTCGGCCAGTGGCAGAGCGGCCAATTCGAAGTCATAGGACCAAAGAATAAGGCTACGGCAGAACCCATCTATCCCAAGCCGCCCTGGCCGGGGCAGTAACTTATCTTTGAAGCCAGGTAGCTCAAGTAACGGAAGAGTAAAAGGCTGTCTAAAAGATGGACTTCTTTTAGACAGCCTGCCAATATTTTTTGATATTGCTTAAGTTAGGGGCTGTGATTATGGTTATCGAGATTATAGACATTTTTCTAAGCGGTTTGCTGATGGGCGGGATTTACGCTCTTATCGCCGTGGGGCTCAGCATGCAGTATGGTGTGGCCCGAGTATTAAACGTTTCTCATGGCGAATTTATTATGCTGGGAGCTTTTTTTACCTGGTCGCTCTACACATACTGTAATATTAACCCGTTGCTAACCCTGGTGATCTGCGGCCCGGTGATGCTGCTAATAGGTTTTGTTCTGCATAAAACGCTGTACAGGAGTATCCGCATTTCATCGGGCGGAGGGGCAGCCTTTGAAGGTAATTCCATGCTGGCCTCTTTTGGCCTTCTCTTCGTTATTCAAAATATGGCGATATTAATCTGGGGGGCCAGTATCAAGGGGTACTCCTACCTGGCTTTCCCGGTCAATATGGGTGGAGTTATATTCCCGGCCAATCGCCTGGTAACGCTTTTGTTTGCCGTCATCATAAGCGTGGCCTTTTATCTATTTCTGGCGCGCACACGCCTGGGAAAAGCGATTCGGGCCGCAGCCCAGGATCCGGACGCCGCCGGGCTTATGGGGGTAAATATTAACCAGGTACTGGCGCTATGCTTTGGCCTTGGTGCGATGATGGCCGGCCTGGCCGGTACACTTCTGAGCATGTCCTTCAGGGTCCAGCCGACGATGGGTCTGGAGTATACTTTAATTGCCATCATCGTGGTAGTCCTCGGCGGGTTGGGCAGTATTCCGGGCAGTTTTATCGGGGGTTTCATACTGGGTCTTATCGGCAGTATAGTAAGCGCTATTGAGCCGAGTTTATCGCTCGTTGCCTACTATATGCTTTTCATGATCCTGCTCCTGGTGAAGCCGACAGGTATTTTGGGGAGGTAGAGAAATGAATAAAGTCGCTTTCACATCAAGGAACCTTTATTTACAGGTATTACTTATTTTAGTCCTGATCCTGTTGGTCGCTTTACCCTTCTATACCTCAGCTTACAATATTATGCTGCTGTGCAACATACTTATGTATATCATTATAACGGTCAGCTGGGTTCTTTTTTCCGGACCTACCGGGTATATCTCGCTGGCCTCTGCCGCCTTCTTCGGTGTCGGAATCTATACGTCCGCCGTGCTGGGACAAAGCCTGCCTCTGCCTCTGGTAATCATTATCGGCGGACTCTTCAGCTTTTTTCTGGCTCTGCTTGTTGGCGTGATAACTCTGAGGCTGAGGGGCATGTATTTTTCTATTTTTACCTTCGGGCTCGTTGAACTGGTCAAGCATTTCCTCCTGTGGTGGGAAATCACCAAGACCAATACACGCGGCCGTTTTGTAATCCTGGTTAATTATATTCATGTGTTTTATATCATGCTCGCTATTTTTTTGGTGCTGCTGCTTATCGCTTACCTGATCCGGCGTTCCAAATACGGGTTAGCCCTGCAGAGTATCGGCGAATACGAAGAAGCCGCAGCCCACATCGGCATTAATGTGACGCTGCTGAAGGTTGTTACCTTTGCCGTCAGCTCTTTTTTTATCGGGACAGTGGGAGCCGTTATGGCCACACGATGGACTTATATTGATCCGGTCATAGCTTTTGATCCTTTCTATTCCTTTATGCCGGTCCTGATGGCTATTTTTGGCGGAATGGGGCAGCTTTACGGGCCCGTAATAGGCGCGGCTATTTTTGCCTACCTGGAAGAAGCACTAATTACCAGGTTCCCCTATCATTATATGCTTATCTTTGGTATTATAATGGTGGTTTCCATCCTGTACCTGCCTGAGGGGCTTATCGGCTTGCTGCAAAAGCTGTGGAAAATAATAAATTCAGGCCGCCTGGCAGTCTATAGGGAAAAGCGGCAGAAAAGAGGTACAGGGAGGGAACAGGAAAATGCTTGAAGCGGCGAAGGTGACCAAATACTTTGGGGGTATGGCGGCAGTATCCAATGTCGATTTCTCTGTGAGCCAGGGGGAAATCGTCGGCCTGATTGGCCCCAACGGGGCCGGCAAAACGACATTGTTTAATTTAATCTCCGGCGCCCTGCCCCTGAGTTCGGGGGAAATCAGATTTAAAGGCCGGAAAATCAGCGGTTTGAAGCCCCACCAGATTTGCCGGATGGGTGTGGCCAGGACTTTTCAGCTGGTTAAAGTATTCGGCAATATGCCGGTTCTACAGAACGTCATGCTGGGTTCACTGTTCGGAAGAGAGCATACTGTCTCGCCGGCGGAGGCTGTAAGGGAAGCCAGGGAAGCGCTGGAATTCGTTGGGCTGGCAGAATATATCAATGCTCCGGCGAAAGATTTGATCGTGGGTAACCAGAAGCGGCTGGAGATGGCCAGGGCCATAGCTACCAAACCGGAACTGCTGCTGCTCGATGAGTTGATGGCCGGCTTAAACGCCACTGAAGTGAGCGAAGCCATAGATGACGTGAAAAAGCTCAGGGACAGGGGAATTACAATCATCATGATCGAGCATGTGATGAAAGCGATCATGAGTGTATGTGACCGGATAATAGTGCTCCATCACGGCGAGAAGATCGCTGAAGGGACGCCGCAGGAGATTGCCGCCAGCAGTAAAGTTATCGAGGTATATTTGGGAGAGTGAGAGGTAGACTTATGTTAGAACTTAATAACATCAATGCCTTTTATGGTAAGGTTCAAAGCTTGTGGGATCTTTCGTTAAAAGTAGAGGAGGCGGAAATAGTTGCACTTGTTGGCGCTAACGGAGCGGGGAAAACCACGCTGCTCAATACGATTTGCGGGTTGATGAGCCCGGCCTCCGGCAGTGTGAGCTTTCTCGGCAGGAGGATAGACGGGCTGACACCGCACTCCATCGTAGAGATGGGCCTTTCACATATACCTGAGAGCGGAAGAGTTTTTCCCGACATGACTGTGCGCGAAAACCTGGAGATGGGCGCCTATCCTTATCACGCCTGGAAGATGAAGGAAGAAACGCTTAAGCAGGTTTTTCAGATTTTTCCCCGCCTGGAAGAAAGGGAGGGACAGTTGGCCCGAACGCTAAGCGGCGGAGAAAAGCAGATGCTGGCCATGGGGCGGGGTTTAATGTCCAGACCCAGGCTGTGTATGTTTGATGAGCCGTCATACGGCCTGGCACCGAAACTTGTGCTGGAAGTATTCCGTATTGTAAACTCCCTGCGCGAGCATGGGATTACGGTTTTACTGGTGGAGCAGAATGTCCGGCATACCCTGGAGATAGCCGATCGCGCCTATGTACTGGAAAACGGCCGTATGGTCCTGGAAGGTTCCGGTGCCGAGCTGCTGCAAAGTGATTATGTGAAGAAGGCCTATTTGGGGCTTTAAAGGGGATAAAAATTAAACTAATAAACGAAAGGGAGGTTTTAGTTTTGCCCGCAACACTGGCGCAACTATTGTCAGACTTAAAGGAGGACGAGGCTAAGAAATATGTTAAAGAAGCTCTGGAAAAGGGAACTGACCCTACAAAGCTCCTGGAGGAAGCAATAGAGGGGATGCGAATTGTAGGGCAGAGATTCTCGAGCGGGGAATACTTTATTCCCGATTTACTCTACTCAGGGACAATTATGAAGGAATTAGTGGCCCTGATCGAGCCCAAACT
>DLUO01000090.1 GCA_003444595.1 Bacillota bacterium | reverse complement strand
CTCTTCCCTGGTAACAGTTACCGGCTTTGCGCCTTTATTTATTACCTTTTTCTCGCCTTCCAGGAAGGGTTTGAGTTCGCTTATGGGCCAGTTCCTGGTCGCCCTGGTCTTGTAATGCATAGGTATAACCACGGCAGGTGCGAGCTGTTCCACTACTTGTTTCGCTTCCCGTGCATCAATTGTATAGTACCCGCCTACCGGAATAAAGAGGATATTTACCGGCCTGAGTCTTTCAATATCACCCTTATTTAGAAGGTGTCCCAGATCCCCCAGGTGAACCAGCCGCAGGTCTCCGGTTTCAAAAATAAAAGCGGTATTGCGGCCCCTTGATTTTCCGGCAGTACCGTCATGGTAAGTAGCCAGGCCGGTGACATGAAGATTACCGACAGAGAGCGAGACATCTTCCCAGCCCAGGGCATCCGGTGTCAAGCCCCTGACCACCTGTGCGCCGGGAGCCGCTGCTGTGTAATTATGATCTTCGTGTTCATGGCTTACCGTAATCAGCTCGGCCTGAAGATCCAGCGTCCCATAACCGGTCTCAGGAGAATAAGGATCCGTTAGGATACGGAAACCGTCAATTTCGATTAAAAAACAGGCATGGCCCAAATACTGCAGTTTTACTCCCTTCGCTAAAGCGCCCTCTTCTACGCCCCGCTGTTCCATTTCATTGCCCTCCTGTTCGCTCAGTTTGTTCTTTCCATCCTCATCCGTTACAGAAGCGCCGCCCTTCAGCTCCGGTTCACCGGAACGCTTTTCCGCCGCAGGCCGGCAACCTGTAAAAATTAAGCCGGCCATTATAAGAACAGCTAAAAACACGCACCATATCCGAAAGGAGAAACCATTTCTGGACATAAACCCTCCTTCGAGGTTGGACACCTCTTGAATAGTTAAATATTAGCAGAATCCGTTGCTAATATTTATTTTATGACCTTCCGGATATAATCATGCCAGGCTCTGGACAGAATGATATACTATAACAACATCGTGTTGCTCTTTTCCCGGAAAGCAGTTTTTACCAGATAAACTCCTGCACTGAATTTTTTTTCAAAATTAAAACCTACTTTTTCCAAAAGGTGCAGTACACGAGTGTTTTCCGGCAGCACTTCCGCCGTAAAGCCCAGCAAGCCCTGTTTTTCGGCAATATTCCTCAAGTAGGACAAGAGCTCCATACCCACCCCCAGATTCTGGTAATCATCTCTTACCACCAGGGCCACCTCAGCCGTAAGGGTATCCTTGTTTAAGCCGTACTGGCCTACACCGACGACAACATCTTTTTCTGCGTCTTCCAGGAGAGCAAGAATGACCATTGCTTTGGTATAATCAACGACAACAAAAAGGCTCTGCAAAAGTTCATGGGGCATGTCTTTCCGTCTGGTAAAAAACCTTTTGTACATTGTTTCATCAGAGAGTGAATAGATAAAATCTTTAAGCAAGGGTTCGTCACTTATTTTTACCGGGCGCAAAATAATTCGCAGACCGCCTTTTGTGAGACGGTGAGTCGTCAGACCTGCCGGGTATTCCCCTTTTTTGCCGGGAATAAAGGCCTGATCCTTATAGATAAGGGACATTTTTTTAGCCTCTTCGATAAGCCAGGGTTGAAATTTGGGATGAGCGATAGAAATAAGCTCCATAGCCCGCTCCCTGACATTTTTCCCATGCAGGTAGGCTATACCGTGCTCGGTGACGACATAGTGGATATCGCCGCGCGTCAGCGTAACACCTGCTCCCTCCCGGAGATAAGGGACTATTCTCGATATTTGGTCCCCTTCGGTGCTAGATTGCAGAGCCAGCACACTTTTACCGCCCCTGGCCAGAACGGCACCACGCATAAAGTCCGCCTGCCCTCCTACCCCGGAGTAAAACAGCTTCCCCAGCGATTCCGCCGTAGCCTGACCTGTAAGGTCGATCTCCAGAGCGCTGTTAATGGCCACCATATTGCTATTCCTGGCGATAATTATCGGATTATTGGTATAATCGATGGTACGGAATTCTATAGCGGGATTGTCATGCAAAAAAGCATAAGTTTCACTATTGCCCATACAGAAAGCGGCGACCGTTTTACCGCGGTTAATTGTTTTTCGGCTATTATCAACAACGTTCTTTTTTATTAGATCGACAAGACCGTCATTAAGCAACTCTGTATGGATGCCGAGGTGCTTTTTACCGTACAGGTTAGACAAAATGGCATTGGGAATGCTTCCGTAGCCAACCTGAATGGTATCGCCGTCTTCAATTAGCTGTGCCACATAGCTGCCGATTTTCTGCGCGATTTCATCAGGGACAAAATCCTTATATTCCAGCAGGGGTTCGTCATAGGGGATAATAAAATCAATATCTTTTACATTTATAAAAGTATCGCCATGGACCCTCGGCATATGGGAGTTAACCTGGGCGATAACCAGTGAGGCATTGTCAACAGCGGCCTTAACAATATCTACACTGATACCCAGGCTGAAATACCCGTGTTCATCGGGCAGCGAAGTCTGGATCAATGCTACATCGACCGGTACCATCTTTCGATAAAAGAGGTCAGGAACCTCAGAGAGAAAAACCGGGGTATAGTCGGCCATGCCTTTATTAACCGCTTCCCTGGTGTCGCTACCGATAAAAAAGGAATTCATTCTAAAATTACGTTTGAATTTCTGATCGGTATAGGCTGCCACACCCAGGGTCCACACCTGCAGCACTTCAGCATCAAAGAAAGCTTTGGGGTTAGATTCCACGTATTTTATAAGAGCGCGTACAAGATGTTGAGGCTCTCCGCACCCGGTTCCCACAAAAATCCTGTCACCGGCGTGAATATGGCTGAAAATAAAGCTCTCCGGAGCAAATTTTTGCGGATAAAGCTCTTTTAACTCATTCATTTTTCTATTCGCTTCTACAGCATCCATAAAAAGCCCTTACTCCTTTTCCTAAGTAGGTAATTATCTTACCCAGGCAACAAAAAAACTCGTTTCGTTACTGTGTTGCTCCGCATACTTACCTGTGATATGATCGTTAAAGCAAGGCACTTATACTGATATAATCGTTTAAAGTAGGGCACTTCTACCGAAAGTGATTCTCTGGACTTATGTCTCACCTTTATTTTAACCGTAACCGCCTAGATATTTCAATTTTTTTTTAAAGTTATTTTAAAGTAATTACGAAAGGAAGCGCAGTTTATAATGGGGATAATATTGATCACCGGTGGCGCTCGCAGCGGCAAAAGCACTTTTGCCCAAAAAATGGCCGGCGAAAAAGCAATCGGGTTGGAAAAGAAAAAAAGTGTGATCTATGTCGCAACAGCCTTAATTGGCGACGAGGAGATGCAAAGACGTGTAGAGATTCACCGCCGGTCGCGGCCGCCGGATTGGATGACCATAGAGGAACCGTATCATTTAGACCGGGTGTTGGACGAGCTTCCGTCTTCTGAGCAAGTTGTACTGATAGACTGCCTGACTGTCTGGCTAACAAACCTTCTTTTCCTTTACATGGAAAAGTCAGGAATATCATGGAGCAATAAAAAGGATAACTGGAGCCTGGAGGAAAACCTGTGGCATGAAAAAGCTGCCACGCTTCAAGAGGAAGCTTTGGAGAAATATATATTTACCCAGGTAGAACAGCTCCTGGAAAAAGCAGGCCAGGTTCACGGAACAGTTATTCTGGTTAGCAACGAAGTGGGGTGGGGCGTCGTTCCGGAGCATTATCTCGGGCGCCTGTTCAGGGATCTGGCTGGAAAGGCCAACCAGCGTATAGCCACCCGGGCAGACGAGGTCCATCTGGTTGTTGCCGGTATCCCTTTAAAAATAAGGGGGTAAAGATGAACCCTTTTTTTATGGCTTTAACTTTTCTTACAATTATTCCTGTTCCGGGGCTAAAACATATTGATGAAAATCTCCTCAGCAAAAGCTCCTCATGTTTCCCGGCAGTAGGGGCGATTATCGGAGGGATTCTCCTTCTTTTCTTTAAACTTCTGCATTGCCTTTTTCCTTTCCGGCCCTCCATAACAGCAGCACTTCTGTTGGCTCTGTGGGTATTGCTGACCGGGGCACTTCACCTGGACGGTTTAGCCGATACTTTTGACGGAGTAGCCGGAGGAAGCACTAGCGAAGCTCGCCTGCGCATCATGAAAGACACCCATATTGGGACCTTCGGCGTGGTAGCCGTTATTTTGCTGCTAATGCTCAAGTACAACTTCCTGCTTAACCTGGAAGGATTAAAACTGACGGCCGCCCTGTTTTTCAGCCCCATCCTGGCCCGCTGGGGTTTGGTTGTCCTGATGCATACCACCCCTTACGCCGGTAAAAAGGAAAGCATGGGGAAACTGTTTATGGAAAAAATAACGCCTGCTTATCTGGCTGTGGCCACTGCATCTATACTGGCCGCAAGCGTTCTCTCTCCCCGGCTGTTTTTTATTTTTCTTCTACCGCTAACCCTTTTAAGTATCGTAGCTCTCCGTACTTTTTTCCTTAAAAAGCTGGGGGGGGTAACAGGAGACTGCCTCGGCGCCTCCTGCGAATTAATTGAGCTTGTTCTGCTCTTTATACTGTCTCTTCCCTTTTGA
>DLUO01000034.1 GCA_003444595.1 Bacillota bacterium | reverse complement strand
TGCTCCATTGGTGCTGAACCCTATACCATTGCTTTTATTCTTGATTCTCTTAAAGCTCTGGAGCGCACGCAAATTATCGCTACAGATATTGATGACAAGGCTCTGCAGGCAGCCCGAGAAGGCTGTTATGATTTTAAATACCTGCAGAAAACGCCCGGTGACTATCTTCACCGCTATTTTGATATTAAGGGAGAAAGCTACTATGTAAAGGAAGCCTTAAAAAACAGGGTGACCTTTAAAAAACACAATCTCCTGGTTGATCCTCCTGTTTTGGGATGCCATATGATTCTCTGCCGTAATGTTTTCATCTATTTTAAAACGGAGACACAGGATTTTCTTCTGGAGCGTTTCTCCGGAGCCTTGAAACCCGGAGGCATTCTTGTTATCGGCTCATCGGAATACATCAGCAACCCGGAGAGATTTCAGTTGAGTAAACGCTACAATACTATATATCAGAAAAAGTGATACATGTACAGGATTTTTATTTAACGAGTTGCAGGCCGGCAGATGCTGCTATTTTTTTTGCTTCATGGTGCTCTGCGCTCCTCAAGGGGCGATCCAGGGGCGGGTACAGGTGCGCTTTGTAAGCCGGGTAATACTGCCCCATAATGTTTACGGTGCAATGGGGCGAGATTTCTTCCGCCAGGAAACGGACAACTTCGGCGGTCCCGGCCAGGTTGCCGGGGAGTACCAGGTGGCGGACCAGAAGTCCGCGATAAGCAATCCCCCGGCTGTCTGTCTTTAAATCTCCAACCTGTTTATGCATCTCCTTGAGCGCTTTGCGCGTATGCTCAGGATAGTCGGGCGGCCCGGAACAGCGGCGCGCTATATCCGACTCCCAGTATTTGAAATCGGGCATGTAGATGTCAATGATCCCCTCCAGCAATTTAAGCGTTTTTAGGGATTCGTAACCGCCGCTGTTATAAACGAGGGGGATTTTAAGCCCCTGCTCCACCGCCAGAGGAAGAGCTTCCAGGATGGCGGCAACATGAGGCGTGGGAGTAACCAGGTTAATGTTATGGCATCTTTTTTCTTGCAGCTCCAGCATCATGGCGGCCAGGGCGTTAGCTTCTACTTGCCGCCCTTCACCCCCGTGGCTGATTTCCCAGTTCTGACAGAAAAAACAATCCAGGTTGCAGTGGGTGAAGAAGATGGTCCCGGAACCAAAATCGCCTACAAGCTGCGGTTCCTCTCCGAAATGGGCATGGCCGCTGTAGAGCACGGCGTTGGCCGGGGAACGGCAGTGCCCCAGTTCATCCTGAAGGCGGTTGACGTGACATTCCCAGGGACAAAGATCGCAGGAAGCCAGCCGTATTTTAGCTTTGTCAGCCCGCTCCTGCAGTTCACCGGGAGAAAATTTGAGATAAGAAGGTTTATAATCCATAGCTGCCTTTCCGTTAAAATTTTTTTTGTTAAATCATGGAAGCTTAAAGTATTATTGTTTAATCTGTGGAAGTTGTTCATAAAGGCAATTATTTTACAGCTATAATTTTATCTTATATACGTAAAATATTAAAGCCACCGGTATAAAAATTTAAAAAGGAGTTGAGGTTTTTATGCCTAGAAGAAGGCGTGCCGGCATTATGTCCGATGCGCTCAAGTTCGAGCTGGCGGATGAGCTTGGTGTCGGCGAGATCGCCCGCAGGGAAGGTTTTGGCGAAGTAACTTCCCGTAACTGTGGTAACCTGGTGAGGAAAGCTATCGAAAGGGCTGAAAAGACCGTCTCTCCTAAGCAATAGGTGGCGCAGGGTATACCCGAGGGTATACCCTTTAATGATTGCGGATGTGCAGTCAAAGGCAAGTTAATAAATTCTCAAAGAGGATTTTACTGGACAGTTGCAGAATAATTTTCAAAGTACGAAATGGACAGGCACATTCCAAAGAGTCGCTGATATAAATTTAGCAGGGGGGGGTCCAGTGAAAGAATTAAAAGAGGTCCAAGATGTAAAAAAGTTTCAAATAGAAGCAGGAAGGTTGCTCCACAGCGCCACGCACGAGGAGATTATAAACGGAGCTACTGCCGATCTTTATTTTGTACGTACCAGAGAGCTTTTGGCCTATGCCGGAAAGGAAAAAACTCCGGTGGTAGCCGAAATATTCTGCAGCAGGCCCGGTGTGCTGGCCGGGGTGGAGGAGGCCTATAACCTTATAAAAAATAAAAATGTATCTATCTGGGCGCTCCCTGAAGGCGAAGAAATTGAACAAAAAGAGGTTGTCATGCGTATTAGCGGGCCGTACGACGAGTTTGGCATGTACGAAACAGCTCTTTTAGGAATACTGGCCAGTGCCAGCGGCTGGGCCACCGCGGCCCGGGCCTGCCGGGATGCTGCGGGGGATAAGCCAATTTTTTGTTTTGGTGCCCGCCACGTCCACCCTGCCGTGGCGCCGGTGATGGAGAGAGCTTCACTTATCGGGGGTGCAACGGATTGCAGTTGCATTATGGGTGCCAAGCTACTGGGAAGAGAGCCGGTAGGCACGGTGCCGCATGCCGCTATACTGATCATAGGGGATACGGTGGAAACAGCGATTCTCTATGACAAAGTTATGCCACCGGATTCTCCCCGGATAATCCTGGTCGATACTTTTAGGGACGAAGCTGAGGAAAGCCTCAGAGTTGCGAGGGCCCTAAAAGAGCGGGTTTCCGGAGTAAGGCTTGATACCCCGGCCGAAAGGGGCGGTGTAACACCCGGGCTTGTCCGTGAAATTCGCGCCCGCCTTGATATGGAAGGTTATTTTTACGTTACGATTTTGGTTTCCGGGGGTATAACAGCCGAGCGTATACCCCCGCTGGCAGAAGCCGGCGCTGATGCCTTCGGAGTCGGGAGCTACATTTCTGCAGCCCGTCCTATTGATATGACGATGGATATAAAAGAAATAGACGGAAAACCCATAGCCAAACGGGGACGAATTCCAGGTATTACAGACAATCCCCGGATGATAAAGCTAAAAGGATAGCAATACGGAGTTGATGGGGGTGCGCCTGGAACTTAGTTCACATGCTAAAATTAACCTTACTCTGGAAGTTCTCGCCCGGCGTGAAGATGGATATCACCAGATAGAAACGGTTTTACAGGAACTTGAGCTTCATGATACCCTTTTTTTAGAGGAGTCTTCCGGGGGAAGCCTGGAGCTATATTGTAACGACCATACCTTGCCACGGGGAGAAGAAAACATTGCTTACCGTGCGGCTTTACTTTTACAGGCTCATTATGCACCGGCAAAGGGAGCCCGTTTGGAGTTAATTAAAAGAATACCCGTAGCAGCAGGGTTGGGCGGGGGCAGCAGTAATGCCGCGGCAGTGCTGAAAGGGTTAAACCTGTTGTGGAACCTTTGCCTGCCGGCGGATACTTTGGCCGAATTGGGGAGCAGACTGGGTTCAGATGTTCCCTTTTTTATTTATGGCGGCACCGCTTTTGCCGGGGGACGGGGAGAGTTGGTCAGGCCTCTTCCCCCCCTTCCGCAGGCCAAAGTACTGCTGGTTGCCCCGGAAGGGAAAGGCCTTTCGGCCGCCAGAGTTTACAGTGCCTTAAAATTGGATAAAATACCCGCAAGAGCTAACACCGGGAGAGTGGTAGAGCTTTTGGAAAAACGTTGCCCTTCCCGGGTTGATTTTTTCGCAGAGCTGCTCCCTCTTCTGCGTAACGATCTGGAGGCGCCGGTTTTTACCCTGGAGAAAGAGGTATTATTAATTAAAGAGCAGTTGTTACAAAAGGGGTTGGCTGCACTGGTCTCGGGAAGCGGACCAACTGTCTTTGCCCTTTCCGCGAATGAAAATAGACTCCAAAGAGCGGGGGAGGAGCTGGCGCAGCAGGGCTGCATGGTTATTTTTACCGAGACAGTTCGGCAAAAAAAGTATATAATAGAAAATAATTAAATAATCGAGGATGGCGATGCTGGATGGTAGATTGTGTTATCCTGGCCGGAGGCGTTAACAAAGAGCTGGACAAACCTGAAGAAGTCCATAATAAGGCGTTAATTAAAGTCGGCGGCAAAGAAATAGTACGTTATATCCTGGAGACCTATTGCCGGGTGGAGGAAATCGAGCGAATTGTTCTGGTGGG
>DLUO01000161.1 GCA_003444595.1 Bacillota bacterium | reverse complement strand
GGTACTATAGAGTTCCTTCCCCCCCATGGGAAAATATTTTATCTGGAACAAGCTCCCAGATTTGCCAACAGTGAATCGGTTTATGAAGCGATAATTAGAGCTGCCAGGAGCAATTTACTGATTAATGATGCGGAGACAACAGTGAAGAAGCTCCTTAACATGCTTGGCATTGGCGAGGAGAAGTGGGCCCAGCGGGCTAACAGCTTGAGCAGCGGGGAGAAGACGAAGCTTGCCCTCTGCCGTGTCGCTGTAAGCGACTTTGCTTTGCTTATCCTGGATGAACCCACGAATCATCTGGATCTGGAAAACTGCGCGTGGCTGGAGGACTATGTCGGCAGCCTGGATAAACCGCTGCTGGTTATATCCCACGACCGTTTTTTCCTCGACAATGTGGTATCGAAGATTTGGGAGCTGACACCCCGGGAGTTAAGGGTCTATGAAGGCAACTACTCAGACTACAAAAGGCAAAAGGAGATTGAGCAAAAAAGCAGCGAACGGGAGTATCAGAAGCAGCAGATGAAAATACGCCGGCTCAAACAGATGATCAGCGAAAGGAAAAGCTGGTATAATAGCGCTCACAACGCGGCCGGTCAAAATGATTTTTACCGGAGTAAGGCCAAAAAGCATGCCGGTGTCATTAGGGCCAAGAAAAGGGAACTGGAGAGACTGGAAAGTAGGAAGATCGATAAACCTAGAAAAACAAAGGACCCTCTCTTTGCACTCCTTAATAAAAATCTACCGGAAAAAAAGAGCGCTCCGTTTCTTGTCCGGGGAGAAGGCCTGGGAAAAAGCTATGCCCAAAAGGTGCTTTTCCAGGGTGCCTCCTTCAATATTAAGCGGGGGGATAAGGTTGTGTTACTGGGGCCCAATGGCGCAGGGAAGACGACCCTTTTAAAGATCATAGCCGGCTTGGACAGCGATTACAGCGGCCAAGTTACAGTTAACCCCGCTGTTAAAATAGGCTATTTTGCCCAGGAACTTGAGAATTTGGATTACGGCGCTACGGTGCTTGACGATGTATTAACCGCGGGGGGCGATGTAGAAGAAGCACGGCTGCTGCTGGCCTCCCTGCTGTTTCGCGGGGATGAAGTTTTTAAAAAAATTTCCGACCTGAGCATGGGAGAGAAGGGCAGGGTTGCCTTTGCCAAAATTATTTTGGGCAGGGCGAATTTTCTTATACTGGACGAGCCGACAAACTATATGGATATCGCCTCCAGGGAGAAAATTGAAGAGGTATTGGCCGCCTTTAAAGGCAGCATCATCTTTGTCACCCATGACAGGTACTTTATGCGCCTGGCAAACAGGGTTTTTGTAATAGCTGACGGGAAGCTGAACTGTTACGAAGGAAATTACGAGTATTATTTGGCGAAAGAAGGGGGAAGCAAGGAGAGGAACAAAGTAAACGGGATGAGCGTCCATGATTATCAGGAGTTAAGGGACAACATTAATCGCCTGGAATGTGAATTGGCTTTCTTAAGCGGACAGTTAAGCGAGGCCAGGGATGAGAAAGAGAAGGAAGATCTGCAGGAAAGGTTTTTTCAGATCGCCAAAGAACTTAATCATTTTAGAAAGCTAATCTAAATAAATTAATCTTGTGCTTTTTTGCTCTAAGTATCTGGGGAAAGCGGAAAAAAACTGGAGCCGGTTTTGTGGAAAGGCTCCAGTTTATAATTTTGTCCCCTTGTATTATAATTTTAAAGTCCCTCAGCATTTATTTGAGGCGGGAAGAGTTTGTCAACCGGAGGGCATTCAATTTCCTCTTGTTGAGGAGCAGCTTCGCAAGGTTCGGGGACACAGATGCCCAGGTGAGGAATAAGCAATTTTACAAAAGCATGGACTTCAATTACCTTACACATTTTAACTGTGCAAATTACTTTTGCGATCGGTTCACCGGGGGGAGTGGTTTCAGGTATACAAAAACATGTTGAGTTAACAACCGTGCAATAAAGAAACGGACCTCCCGCCGGGCCAAAAACAACCCCTGAGGGCGGGACATATAGCTGAGCCTGACTGTAGAAATTGTTTACCTCTGCCTTAAAAGAACATAACACTGCGAATGGAGCGGGTGTTTCATCAATAAGATCGATTTGTATTTCCAGTTTATGTTTTACGGTAATGGTGCGAAGATTGTCGCTTACAGGCGGGCTGACGTCCACTATTTCGCACTCTGCACTAAGAACTGTGCAGTTCACGCGATCTACCCGAGTTAAGTCCACATTTTCACAGGGTTCGTTAGAACCTGTCGGAATTGTAAAATCCCTAACGATGATATCCTCTTTGAAACACTGGTCAAATACCTTTTCCACCACCAGGCAGTCTGCTTCCTGTGGTTTGGGAACAGTCTTCCAGGGAGAAAATAGCACATTATTACTTACAGGATCCCCAGTTCCCTGGGGGTTTAATATTGGATGAAATGGCCCGCTGGAATCACCCCACCAATTGTCGGTAGCATCAACCTCCCCAGCAGTGTTGTTAAAGACGCCAAATTCAGCATTCCCTACTATGTTGTTGCAGTGAATTTTTGGGTTTGCATTACCCGGGGAATAATAGTAGAAATTGCTAACATAGACACCGGCCCTACCGTTATTCTTCAATTGATTGTTTAAAACATCAGGCTCTAGAGGAAAAGGATCCGGAGGAATAAATCCGCCTGGCCCTTGGGAGAAAAGAAATATACCATCCTGAACGGAATTAACGATTGTATTTTCAGCAATTAAAATTTGGGGAGGCGCGGGTCCAAAGGTTGGAGTCCATCCCCAGTGGATACCAAAAGGGTTACAGCTTAGGATAGAGTTCCCCGTAATAATTTCAGCCATTGATTGAACAATTACGATTCCGCCCTGTTCATCATTTGCTCCCAAACCGCATTCGGATATTTTGTTATTTCTTATAGTAACATTTGTTTCGTCCCAGGCCAGGGTGATACCGCTGAAATTGTGTTTTTCAATTTCATTTTCTTCGATTAGCAGGCCGGAGCTGCTTGCCCTGGCAAAAATCCCGTCTCCAAAATTATTTTTTATAATATTTCTCAGAACCTCTGTTTTGCCATGGGGATATAAATAAACGCCAACACGTTGAAAACCAGCCCCCTTTCCGTTGTCCACAATAATATTGTCCTGTATTATCATAGAAGCGTTGTTTGCTGTAAGAACACCGGCAAGATCATGATCCCTGATAATATTGTTTCTGATGATTATACCGGTTAAATCGGTGAAGGTTGCGTTTCCCGCCCCGATTCCTGGTCCAGGACCATTTTGAAGTGTTAAATTTTCTACAATTACATCACTGGCAAGGATATGAATAGTCGGTTCTCCCGATGTTAGGCCGGCGGCATCGATAACAGCTACACCAGTTGCAGGATCCGGTCCGGACAAAGTAAGCGGTTTATCTATGACCAGCTGCTCATTGTAAATTCCGGGAGCAATGTTCACTGTTCCCCCTGGCGGAGCAGCGTCTATATCATTTTGTATACTCATTTTAGCACCTCCTCGTAGCAAATAGTATTGCTGTGCTTTTGTAGTATTATATTTACAAAGTTGAAATCTTGTGTATACATTATGTATTATAATTGTGTAATTGTGATTGGTAGAGTGAACGAAGATGCTTGTGCGACCTGCTAAAGCAACCAGGCGCTAAAAGTAAAGATATAATATTGCATAGTTGGGAAGGGGAAGATAGCAACATTGATGAAATTAGCAAGAACCGATTATCACATCCATCCGAACTATTCTATAGATGCTTCTCCGGTTAGGGTAAAAGACTACTGTTACAGGGCTTTGGAATTGGGGCTTACAGAGATTTGTTTCACAACCCATATAGAACTGGACCCTGTGCGAAGGGATATAGATAATTTTGTCGTCTTAAATGGGGAAAGGGTATCGGTATACAACTATGCCTGGCTGGATAAATATTTTGTTGAAATTACACAAGCCCGGGAGGAATTCAGGGGAGACGGCCTCCAGGTGAAGGCTGGAATCGAAGTTGGCTACTGCCAGGGCTGCGAAAAGGATATCGAAAAGATTATTGACAACTACCCCTTTGATTTTGTTCTGGGGGCTATCCACTGCCTTGACCACATCGCTATTTCTTCCATGAAGGAAAGCCCGCGCTATTTTCAGCTCAGAAGCTTGTCCCAGGTTCGTAAAGAATACTTTTCAACCCTAAGAGAAGCCGTTGTAACAGGGCTTTTTGACGCGCTCGCTCATGTGGATCTTTACCGGCGCTATGGTTTCAGGCATTTTGGTCCTGAAATCCTGACCATTCATCGCGGTGCCATCGAGCCGATTTTTAAGGAAATGGTACGCAGGGGAATGGGCTTGGAAATTAACACCTCCAGCCTCCGCCGGGGATTACAAGAGTTCCATCC
>DLUO01000036.1 GCA_003444595.1 Bacillota bacterium | reverse complement strand
TCCCACAAGAAAATAGTAATCCCCGGAGCTGTTGCCGTCCTCAAAGGAAAGCTGGAGGATGAATCCGGCTGGGAAGTAATTGTCGGGCCGCGTGAAGCCGCGGGAATTCCAAAATTTGCCAAGGAACAGTTTGCCTGATTGTTTGCTAATTAATTGGACGAAAGGAGAAAAGCGATGGCTGTCGAGATTCTTAAAGAAAAATATAGAAGTCAGGTTCGCGAGGTTGTTCTGGGCGCTACCAAAGACGAAGGGGGTACCCGGAGCCATACTATTAAAGTCGGCGGGGAAACGGCACTGCCCTTCCTGCATTTTGAGGGCGAGATTCCCAACCGTCCTGTGGTGGCCATGGAAATATGGGACATTGTTCCCGAGGAATGGCCGGCCAGTTTAAAGAGTTATTTTGAAGACGTTTATAATGATCCCGGCGCCTGGGCCAAAAAATGCGTCGAGCAGTACGGTGCGGATCTTATTGCTATTCGTTTTAAGAGCGCTGACCCCGATATCAAGGATGCTTCCGCCGACGAATGTATCGCCACGCTCAAGAAAGTGCTGGAAGCGGTAGGGGTTCCCCTTATTGTTTACGGCTGCGGCAAGGCGGAAAAGGATAATGCCATTATCGGTCCCCTCGCTGAAGCTGCCGCAGGAGAAAATCTTTTGTTAGGCGTTGCCGAACAGGATAACTATAAAGCCGTTGCCAGTGCGGCCATGGCTCACAAGCACTCCATCATTGCCCAGTCCCCCATTGATATCAATATTGCCAAGCAGTTAAACATCCTTATTGCGGAAATGAGTACTCCCCTTTTAGATCGCATTATTATTGACCCAACTGTTGCCGCTCTGGGATACGGTCTTGAATACAGCTACTCCATTATGGAAAGAGCTCGCTTTGGGGCCCTGCAGGGCGACAGGATGCTGGCCATGCCCACTATTGCCAACGTAGGACACGAGGTATGGAGCAAGAAAGAAGCCAACATCTCTGTAGAAGAACAGCCGGGCTGGGGCGAGCAGGCCGAGCGTTCCCTTACCTGGGAAGCCACAACTGCCTCCGCTCTGCTGCAGGCCGGAATGGATATCTTGGTTATGCGCCATCCCGAAGCTGTTCAATTAATTAAAAAACAGATAGACGAATTGATGCAGGATAACAGCTAACAATCTTAAAACCAGTCTTTTGCCTTTGAGGAGTTGTCAGCTGTCCCCCCAAAAAATACAAGGGAGGTAAAACAATGATCATTATTGGTGAAAGAATTAACGGGATGTTCCGTGATATAGCCAGGGCGATCAAGGAAAAAGATCCCGGGCCGGTCCAGGAGTGGGCCAGAAAACAAGAGGCGATGGGAGCCGGTTACCTGGATATCAACGTAGGGCCGGCCGTGGCCGACCGTGTCTCAGCGATGAAATGGCTCGTGGAGGTTACCCAGGAAGCCTCCAAACTGCCTTTATGTTTGGATTCAACTGATTTTGATGCTATTGAAGCAGGGTTGGAAATTTGCAAACAACCGGCCATGATCAACTCTGTGCCGGCTATTGCCGAAAAAATGGACCGGGTTTTTACGATGGCCAGCAAGTACAATGCCGAAGTAATCGGCCTGGCCATGAACGAGGAAGGTATTCCCAAAGATGCGGAAAGCCGTGTGGCTCTGGCGATGGAACTTGTCGCCAACTGTGACGCCTACGGGGTGCCCATCGATAGCCTTTATATCGACCCTCTGGTTTTACCGTGCAACGTGGGCCAGGCTCATGGGCCCGAAGTCTTTGAAACCTTGCGGCAGATTAAACTGCTATCCGATCCGCCTCCCAAAACGGTGGTCGGCTTAAGCAATATTTCCCAAGGTACGAAAAACCGCGAGTTAATCAACCGTAATTTTGCCGTCATGGCGATGGCCTGCGGGCTGGACGCTGCAATTGCCGACGCATGCGATGAAGAACTGATTGCTGCCGTAGCTACGGCCAGGGTTCTTCTCAACATGGATATTTACTGCGATTCATATGTAGATGTGTTCAAATCACAAAATCAATAGCTTAAGGTTTGGGGCCGGAAATGTTGTGGCTTTGCTGGCGTCGCAATAATGCTCGTGAAAAATATAATTTGCCTCTTTTTAGTAATTTACATGACTACAATTTTATCAAGTATATATCAACTATATAGGTTAGGTTTAGCTTTTTACAAAAGAAATTCAGCAGAACCTGTTCCGGCCCCATTTAATTTTAGAGGATTAAAGAGAAGGTGAGTAAAAATGATCGTAGGTGAAAGAAAACCGTTGGCAGAAATAGCCGAAATGCTGGAGCCTTTCCGTAAAATATGCATTTTGGGCTGCGGGACATGTGTTACCGTCTGCCTGTCGGGAGGCGAGAAAGAGGCGGTTGAAACAGCGGCAGCCCTTTCTTTATGGCGACAGAAAGAGGGGAAGGATGTAGAGATAACTACCCATACCCTGCTGCGGCAGTGCGAATACGAGTATATAGATGATTTTGCCCAAAAGATGCCGGAATGCGATGCCATTCTCTCTCTGGCCTGCGGTGTGGGTGTGCAAACCATGGTGGCCAGGC
>DLUO01000178.1 GCA_003444595.1 Bacillota bacterium | reverse complement strand
GAAATATTTTTTTTCGGGGTAGCAACCGGGCTTCTTCTTCAGATTATGGCTTACATCGGCCAGGCTTTTTTCATTATTAGAGGAAAGGAGGGATAGAAAAATTGGGTTTGGAAGCATTGCAGCATCTATTAGAACATGTAAGACCCTCGGTTTTGTTTTATATAGGTCATATACCTGTCACAACAACCGTGGTTAACACCTGGATCGTCATGATCATTCTTTTCCTCCTGGCATTTTTCATCTCCAGGCGTTTAAATACTATACCCCGGGGGATTCAGGGCTTACTGGAGATGGTAGTAGATTTTTTCAATGATCTGCTGGAGGATAACATGGGTAAGGAAGGGTACAAATACCTTCCGCTGGTTGGGACCCTCTTCATATTCATCTTATTTTTGAACCTCTCCTGGTTCATCCCCGAGATGAAACCGCCTACCACCGATCTTTCTACCACAGCGGGGTTTGCTGTAGTTACCATTATCCTGGTCCAGCTCATAGGTATTAAAAAGAAAGGGCTGGGAGGCTATATCAAACATTTTTTTCAGCCTACTCCCGCTTTATTCGTGCTGAATGTCATTGAAGAACTGGTTAAACCTGTATCCCTATCCCTCCGTCTTTTTGCCAACATGTTTGGTGAGAAGACGGTGGTTGGGGCGCTGGCCCTGATGTTTCCTTTATTGCTCCCACTCCCGGTGATGGTGTTGGGGGTAATTATGGGCCTTATTCAAGCCCTGGTATTTTCCTTGCTGACAGTGGTATATATATCCGCGTTTGTCCACGGACATTAAATAATTAATATTAATTTATTATATTTCATTAAGGAGGCAAGAGTAATGAACGGATTGGCTTTTGTAGGTGTGGCTTTAGCTGTATGTTTGGCTGCTTTTGGATCTGCTATTGGTCAAGGGATTGCTACGCGGGGTGCCATGGACGGCATTGCCAGGCAGCCTGAGGCCAGCGGGGATATTCGTACTTCTTTAATTCTCGCACTGGCTTTCATGGAAGCCTTGACCCTCTTTTCTTTTGTTATTGCCATCCTCCTGTGGACTAAAATTTAGATTAATAAAAAAGCAGATAAAATAACGGAGGTGGTGTTATGGATGCCATTTTTGAGGCCTTGGCTTTCAATATATGGACTTTTCTATTCCAAACGATTAACGTTTTGGTGGTATTAGGGGGGCTTTATTTAATCCTTTGGAAACCTCTCAAGAAAACCTTGGCCAGTAGAGGGGAAAAAATTGAAGGGGATCTCAAGGAAGCAGCTTCTGCCAGAGAAAAGGCAGAGGAGCTTTTGGCCTCTTACCAGCAACAACTGAATCAGGCGCAACAGGAAGCCCAGAACATATTACAACGGGCTAACGAGATGGCAGAGGTTACCCGCTCAGAAATAGTCGCCCAGGCAAAAGAAGAGGCGGCGCGGGCTTTGGAGCAGGCCCGGCTGGAGCTGGAGAAGGAGAAAAGGTCGGCTATCGCCGCTATACGCAGCCAGACAGCAGACCTCGTGGTAGCGGCGGCAAGCAAGGTTTTGGCCCGCACCCTTACCTCTGAAGATCAGGAGCATTTGCTCCAGGAGGCCCTTGCGGAGGTGGAGAGGTTATAGTGAAAGACAAAAGAGTTGCCCGGCACTATGCGGAGGCCCTCTTTTATGCTGCTCAAAAAATGGGGCAGGAAGAAGAGGTGGGAGAAAAGCTGGCCTCTTTAAAACAAATATTTGAGGAAGATGCCGAGCTCCAGAAGATCCTTTCAAACCCTCTTATCTCTCCCGAAGAAAAGGAGACGGCTTTAAAGGATTTGCTTCCCCGGTTATTGAGTAGAAAGAAAGAAGAGGTTATCGCTTCCATCGCTCCGGAGTACCAGCGCCTTCTTGATAAGGCCAGGGATGTTGAGCCGGTGGAAGTAACGGTAGCCGCTCCCCTTTCCCCTGCTCTGGAATCCGAACTGGAAAACAGGTTAATTCGCCTTGCCGGGAAGACAGTTCGCCTGGAGATTAAGATTGATCCTCAAATACTGGGAGGGCTTGTTGTGCGCTGGGGAGACCGGGTAATAGATGCCAGCGTTAAGAAGAAGCTTGAGTTCATTGGCGCCCACTTAAAGACGGTTTAACACCCGGTATGGTCAACTGAAGCAAAGGGGTGAAGAAGGTTTTGGATATCAAGCTAGAAGAGATTACCAGTGTTTTAATGCAGCAGATCAAACAATATGAGTTGGAGATAGAAGTAGCCAATAAAGGTATCGTTAACTATGTGGGTGACGGCATCGCCCGCATTACTTTGGAGCAGGTTATGGCCAGCGAGCTCCTGGAGTTTCCCGGGGGAGTTTACGGTATGGCCTTGAACCTTGAAGAAGATAGCGTGGGAGCGGTCATTTTAGGTCCATACCAGCATATTAAAGAAGGTGACGAAGTAAAACGGACCGGCCGCATCATGGAGGTGCCGGTAGGAGAAGCCCTCATTGGTCGTGTGGTGAGCCCGGTAGGCGAGCCTCTGGACGGCAAAGGCCCGATTAAGACCGAAAGATTTAGGCCGGTAGAGTTTCTCGCCCCGGGGGTGATCCAGCGCCAACCGGTAAATACTCCGCTGCAGACAGGTATCAAGGTTATTGATGCCATGTTCCCCATCGGCCGGGGACAGCGGGAGTTGATCATCGGTGACCGTCAAACTGGGAAAACGGCTATTGCCGTGGACACAATTATCAACCAAAAGAAAGAAAATGTGCTCTGCATCTACGTGGCCATAGGGCAGAAGGCTTCAACAGTGGCGAGTGTTATTCAAAAGCTGGAGGAAACGGGTGCCATGGAGTATACTACGGTGGTGGTAGCCAATGCCGGTGAAGCAGCTCCGCTGCTGTACATAGCCCCGTATGCCGGCTGCGCTATGGGCGAATATTTCATGTATGAGCAACACCGGGATGTCCTGGTGATTTATGATGACCTTTCCAAACATGCTGTAGCCTACCGGGAGCTCTCCCTGCTTTTGCGGAGACCGCCGGGACGGGAAGCCTATCCAGGGGATATTTTTTACCTGCACTCCCGTTTATTGGAGCGGGCAGCCCGCCTGAACGATGACATGGGCGGGGGCTCGATTACAGCTTTACCCGTAATTGAGACTCAGGCGGGAGACGTCTCCGCCTATATTCCCACCAATGTTATTTCCATTACTGACGGCCAGATTTATTTGGAAACGGATCTTTTCTACGCCGGCCAGCGTCCGGCCATTAACGTGGGACTTTCTGTCTCCCGGGTCGGCGGGAAAGCCCAGACAACGGCGATGAAGCAGGTAGCCGGCCGTCTGCGCCTGGATTTGGCCCAATACCAGGAGTTGGCTGCCTTTGCCCAGTTCGGGACAGACCTGGATAAAGCCACCCAGGCAAGATTGTCCAGGGGTGAGCGGATGATGGAACTTTTAAAACAGGGTCAGTACCAACCCATGCCGGTAGAAGAGCAGGTCGTTGTCCTTTATGCAGCTGTAAACAGATTTTTAGATAACCTTCCTATGGAGAAGGTAGCTTCCTTTGAACGGGAGTACCTCCGCTTCCTTCATACCAACTATCCCCATCTTCTCCAAGGGATCCGGGAAAAGAAGGCTCTGGATGAGGAATTGGAGGAAATCCTGAAGAAAAGTATCCAGGAATTTTTGGACAGTTATGCTCCAGCTGTTGAAACTGGTTCTTGATTACCGGCTATTCAGGCTAATAAAACTGGTTCTGTCACGGCCGATGGAAGATAAAGGCGGTGGAATCCTTGTCTAATATAAGAGAAATAAAACGGCGTATCCGGGCAATTAGCAATATCCAGCATGTTACCGGGGCTATGAAGATGGTGGCAGCATCCAGGCTTCGCCGTGCCCAGAGTCGGGTATGGGCTGCCCGTCCCTATGCCCAGAAAACAGCTGAGGTGGCCGGCCGTTTAGCCCTGTCCCCTAATGCGCAGACGCTTCCGCTGGTGGCCTCCCGTGAGGTTAAGAAAACAGCTTATGTTTTAATCGTTGGTGATAAGGGATTAGCCGGGGCCTATAATGCTAATCTTATTCACTTGACGGAGGACCGTTTGGTCAAAGAGGGGCAACCGGCTGGTTTAGTGGTAGTGGGGCGCAAGGGCTTGCAGTATTTTCGCCGGCGCTCGGTCGAGATCCTTAAGTATTACGTAGATATTGGTGACGAACCTGATCTATCCTTGGCTCGGGAGCTAGCCCGGCAACTTATGGATATTTTCTTAAGCGGGCAGGTAGATGAAGTAAACTTAATTTATGCCCGTTTCATTTCAGCTCTTCGCAACATCCCCCAGGTGGAAAGGCTTTTGCCTATTGAAACCCCTTCTGTAGAAGGGACTGAAACGATTGACTATATTTACGAACCTGAGCCTGTGGGGGTGCTGGAGGCTATTTTGCCCCGTTATTGTGAGGTAAAAGTGTACCAGGCCCTTTTAGAGGCCAAAGCCAGCGAACTCAGTGCCAGAATGGTAGCCATGGAGAGTGCCACTAAAAACAGTGCTGAGATGATTGAACAGCTGACCTTATCCTTCAATAAAGCCCGTCAGGCTGCCATTACTACTGAACTATTGGAAGTGGCGACTGGCGCTGAAGCTTTGAAGGCCCAGGGGTAGAGGAGGGATATAACATGAACGAAGGAAAAGTGGTGCAAGTTATCGGTCCGGTAGTGGATGTGGAGTTTCTTGATGGAAATTTACCCGATTTATATAATGCCCTTGTCGTCAAGGAAGAAGGGTTCAACCTTACCATGGAGGTTATGCAGCACCTAGGAAACAACATGGTCCGCTGTGTGGCCTTGTCTTCTACCGACGGCATGCGGGGAGGAATGAAGGCTATAAACACAGGAGCTCCCATAAAAGCTCCTGTAGGTGCTTCTACTCTGGGGAGGCTGTTTAATGTGGTAGGCGACCCTATAGATGAAAAAGGCCCGCTGGAGCCGGAAGAGTGGTGGCCTATTCATAGGGAGCCTCCTTCTTTTGACGAGCTAAAGCCTTCCACGGAAATCCTGGAGACGGGACTTAAGGTCCTGGATCTCTTGGCCCCCCTGCCCAAGGGCGGAAAGATGGGCCTTTTCGGCGGAGCCGGCGTGGGGAAGACAGTGCTAATCATGGAGCTTATCCGCAACGTTGCCTACGAGCATGGGGGATATTCTGTCTTTGCCGGTGTAGGCGAACGTACCAGGGAAGGCAATGACCTTTACCTGGAGATGACCGAATCCGGGGTTATAGACAAAACAGTACTGGTATTTGGCCAGATGAACGAGCCCCCGGGAGCCCGTATGCGGGTAGGGTTGACAGGGTTGACTGCTGCAGAGTATTTCCGGGATAAAGAAGGCCAGGATGTCCTGCTTTTTATCGATAATATCTTTCGCTTTGTTCAGGCGGGTTCCGAGGTTTCCGCGTTGCTGGGGCGTATGCCCTCCGCCGTAGGTTACCAGCCTACCTTGGCTACAGAAATGGGTGAACTACAGGAACGTATTACCTCTACCAAGAAAGGTTCCATTACTTCGGTTCAGGCTATCTATGTTCCGGCAGATGACCTTACAGACCCGGCGCCGGCAACTACTTTCGCCCATTTGGACGGGACAATCGTGCTTTCCCGGCAGTTGTCAGAGTTGGGCATATACCCTGCCGTGGATCCCCTGGATTCAACCTCGCGGCTTCTTGATCCTCTTGTTGTAGGGGAGGAGCACTATGAGGTGGGCAGAGGAGTACAGCGTATCCTGCAGCGTTACAAAGAACTCCAGGATATCATTGCTATTTTAGGTATAGAAGAGCTTTCAGATGAAGATAAGATTATAGTAGCAAGAGCCCGTAAGGTCCAGCGCTTCCTTTCCCAGCCTTTCCATGTGGCTGAAGCCTTTACCGGAAGACCGGGTGCTTACGTACCCTTAAAGGAGACTATTAAAGGGTTTAAAGAGATCCTGGCCGGCCAGCATGATGATCTGCCGGAGGAAGCTTTCTACATGGTGAGTAATATCGAGGAGGCAATAAAGAAGGGACAGGAGTTGACCTGATGAGCACGTCAAGATTTGAGGTTGTCACTCCACAGAGAAGGATCCTAGCTGAAGAAGTAGAAAGCGTTATTGCCCCTGGAGCAGAGGGCTACCTGGGTGTCCTCCCCCGGCACGCCCCGCTTCTAACCATCTTAAAACCTGGTGTTGTCTTTTTCCGCAAGGTTGGAGGCAAGACAGAATGCATGGCTGTTTCCGGGGGATTGCTGGAAGCAGGTCCTGATAAGGTAATTATTCTGGCTGATACGGCGGAGCTTTCATGGGAGATCGACGTGGAGAGAGCGCGCCGGGCTAAAGAGAGGGCAGAAAAACGCCTGCGGGAACGTTATGCAGGATTGGATGTCGCCCGGGCAGAATTCGCTTTGCAAAGAAGCCTTGCCCGGTTAAAGGCGGCCGAAGGTAGTTGATATCAATACAAATTCAACTGAAGTAGCAATCTAATCGTAGAACTTTTTTAACCGGTACCCCCTCTTTATACAATAGATTTGTTTAAGGAGGGGGTTTTTTCTAACCAAATCCAAAAGTTTACATGGGTTTGGGTTCTTTTTGGGTATCTTCTGCCTCTTTTTTAATCTTGGCTTCACACATTGGACAGAAAGCCCTGGATTTTTTTGGAGGGGGGTCGAGAAAGTTATCTTTCGGGGCGATTTCAGACAGGGCCTCAATTTCAAATACACGTCCGCACAGCATGCAGCGTTGTTGGAAACTTTTACTCATAAGTATCTCCTCCTCCCAACAGCTCCCTGGAACAATTATAGCCATGTTCTGATAAGGATGTCAACAATGGTCTCACGAAAAAAAGACGCAACTGACAAACCGGGAAGCGAGAGAGGTAAAAGATTCTTATTAGGGATATTTCAATATGGCAGGAATCTTAAACTAGAAAGAGAATATACACTGCTATAAGCCAGAAAAGCCTTAAAAAACAGGATAAGGGGCAATTTTAGGAATTATTTTAATATTATTACTTAAACATGGCAGCTAACACAGGAGGTGATGCTGATGAATGATTACATTAGCAGGGTAGTTTTTCGTTATGTAACACTTTTTATTATTGTGTATGGTTTTTATGTCATTCTTCACGGCAGCCTTTCTCCCGGCGGCGGCTTTGGCGGGGGAACGGTGCTGGCTATGGGTGTATTAATGTATTTTTTAATTTTTGGCGCCCACTGGCGGGGGAAGCTGCGGGAAGCTCCCATGGGCGTGGGAGTTTCATTGCTTGTCTTTGGGGCTGTTGTGGAGGCCTTGAAATTCCTGATTCCGCATGAACATGGACCGGTCGGCACACCCGGTACTTTGTTCAGCGGGGGACTAGTCAGCCTGGCAAACTTTTGTATTGGGACGCTGGTAGCCTGCGCTATACTGAGCATTATTTATCTTCTGGTAAAGGAGGATTGAAACGATAATGACTGTTGATTTTTCCCGGTTGTTGGCTAACTATCCTTATTTTATTGCCATGATTATCTTTTGTTTGGGCTGTCTGTGCTTTCTTACCCAGCATAATTTGTTGAAAAAAGTAATCGGCGTAAATATTATGCAATCAGGCATCTTTCTTTTTTATATTGCCGTGGGCAATATAAAAGGCGGTATTGCCCCAATCTATGATCCCAGCTTGCCGGAGGCTGCTTTATACATTAACCCTTTACCTTCAACTTTGATTCTTACCGGTATAGTGGTTGGTTTCAGTGTAACGGCCTTTGCACTGGCTCTCATCGTTAAGCTTTATAATTATTACGGAACGATTTATGCTCCCAAGATCTTTAGGATGAGGTGACCAACAGGATGTATTTATGGGAAAATATGCCTTTCTTTTTAGTAATCGGATCTTTAATCGGGGCTTTTATTATGGCGGCATTTGCCCGCTGGAAAAAGGAATGGTGCCCTTATCTGGCGATAATCAGCATTGCTTTCTCCTTTATTTTAAGTTGTCTCCTGGTTTGGCGGGTGGCCGGAGGAGAAATTATTTACTATTATGCTTCCGGCTGGAGCCCCCCATGGGGTATCGAAATGATGATCGACGAGCTGGGCGCTATGATGCTGCTGCTGTTAACGGGAAGTTTTCTGTTGATTGTCGTCTACAGTATCAAATCCATTCCTAAGGAAATTCCCCCCTCTGTGTCGGGATGGTATTATTCATGCTGCTTGCTGACGCTTTCAGCGATGATGGGTATGGTTGCCACGAACGATTTTTTTAACCTTTTTGTCATGGTCGAAGTTACGGGTATTGGCGCCTGTGGGCTGGTGGCGGCTAAAGGAGAAAAACTGTCCACTGAGGCCGCTTTGCGTTACCTGTTGCTTTCTTCTATCGGGGCGGCTTTTCTTTTATTTGCCATTGGTTTTGTCTACCAGATTACCGGCAACCTGAATATGACCTACGTTGCTGCCGAGCTGGCCAGAATTAAAGAACAGTATCCTGTCATTATCTGGGCGGCGATTAGCTTTATTACAGTCGGCCTCGGGGTGAAGGCGGCGCTTTTTCCACTGCATATCTGGTTGCCGGACGCTCATTCCTCGGCTCCTTCTCCTTCCAGCGCCATCCTTTCCGGCCTGGTGGTTAAAGTGTATATTGTGTCGATTATGAGGCTATATTTTTTAGTTTTCGGGCTGGATATTTTTACCGGCACATATATGCGTTATTTGATCCTAATCATGGCGTCGTTGGCGATTCTTATGGGTTCTTTCTTTGCTTTTGTCCAGCTAAACTTGAAGCGCCGCCTGGCGTATTCAACAGTGGCGCAGATCGGTTATATTTTCCTCGGCTTTGGGCTTGGTACGGCCTGGGGTATTGCGGCGGCGATGCTGCACATCATTATTCATGCCTTTATGAAAGTGTGCCTCTTTTTGTCAGCAGGGGCAATTTATTACCAGACCGGAAAGAAAAAGGTCACCGAGTTTACAGGATTGGGTTACCTGATGCCGGTCACCATGGTTGCTTTCACTATTGCTTCCCTTTCGATGATTGGCATCCCGCTTTTCGGAGGCTTTATCTCGAAGTACGGCCTGGCTCTCGGCAGTCTGGAAGCGGGTAATCCTTATTTTATTGCTTTGATTGTTTTAAGCGGATTATTAAATGCCGCCTACTATTTACCGATCATCTGGCAGGCTTTCTTCGTGTCGGGGGCAAAGTCCAAGTTGCAAATGGACGCTGTTCCTTTCAGCATGCTCTTACCGATT
>DLUO01000130.1:4172-4346 GCA_003444595.1 Bacillota bacterium | reverse complement strand
ATTAAAAAATTAACGGCCGGATATGGTGTGCTTTTAGCTGTAGACGAAGCTCATGGGGCGCACCTTACCTTTTACGGCGGCAAACTGCCTCATAGTGCCATGGCCGGGGCAGATATCTGGCTGCATAGTGCTCATAAATCCCTGGGTGCCTTGACCCCGGGGGCTTTTTTACAT
>DLUO01000130.1:0-3860 GCA_003444595.1 Bacillota bacterium | reverse complement strand
TGAGCTGCGGGAAAAAGGAGCTATAATTTTTCAACCGCTTGAGGAAAAGGGTTTTGCCCTTGATCTTTGCCGTACAACTTTATTATGCCCGCAGGGTGAAGGGCGCTGCCTGGCCAAAAGGCTGGCTGATAAGTACCGTTTCCAGGTGGAGCTGTATAACAAGGGGTCCTTGCTGGTTATTGTGGGGCCTGCTCAGCTGTCCTTTTCTCCCGCTGACCTTGCCCGTTCTTTTGCCAAGGCGAGGGATGAGGTGCGCATGTTATACAGCGGGGCTGCCGGGGCAAATTATCAGGGGGAAACATTTCCGCCTTCTTTTTTTAAAGGTGACCGTGATACTTTATTAGGCGGGGGGCAGAGAGAATTTTTTTCTACATTTTCTTTGACCCCCCGGGAAGCGCTGTATTCCTCTTTACGCGCTGTTCCTTTGGAGAGCTCGCCGGGAGAAATTTGTGGCGAAATGGTAGTCCTGTCACCCCCGGGGATTCCTCTCCTTTCTCCGGGAGAGCTGATAACCGCTGAAACAGTCCGCCATTTGCTCAAGAAGCGTGCGGAAAGGGCGCTTTTTCAGGGCGCTGCCGATCCTTCATTGAAGACAATAAAAATTGTTACCGAAGCAGGAAAAAATATGATAGAATTGACATAAACATTAGCTGGCCGGGAGCCAGCGGCAGACGTCAAAATTAGAAACGGGTTTTGTTACCTGAAGAATATCCTGTATTCCGGCTGCTGAATTCTTAATCCGGAACAGAAGGGACAAGAGGTTGGAAAGACATGATGCCGAAAAAGGGGAGAAAAAAGGGCCTTTTCCTGAGTATTGAGGGGCCTGACGGCGCCGGTAAAACGACCCAGGCCAGGCTGCTGAAGGAGCGGCTTGAAAAATTGGGCCTGCAAGTTGTTTTAACCAGGGAGCCCGGCGGCACCCCGATTGGGGAAGAGATCAGGAAACTCCTTTTAAATCCGGATTTCCGGGAAATGACCGTTCCTTGCGAAATACTGCTTTACAGCGCAGCCCGTGCCCAACTGGTCAGGGAGTGTATATATCCTTCCTTGCAAAAAGGAATTACTGTTATCAGTGACAGGTACCTGGACTCCAATATAGTATACCAGGGCCTGGCCGGGGGGGAAAAACCGGAGATAATTGAAATGATTAACATGTGGGCGGCGGGGCGGCTCCTCCCGGAGATTACTTTTCTACTCGATATAGATGTGGAAACGGGGCTCAGGCGTGTACGAAGAAAACACACAGGTGCACCGGACTGGCGGGGTGACCGTATGGAGCAAAAAGAACTGGAGTTTCACCGCAAGGTGCGGCAGGGCTTCCTACAGCTGGCTTCCCGGGACGCTGAACGCTTTTTTGTCATCCAGGCCGGAGACAGGCCGGAGTCCGTTCATGAGAAGATCTGGGAGAAAATGCAGGAAATTCTACGTAATCCTGCGAAGGAGTGAGCTGCGGTGGGCTTTGAAGGAATTATCGGCCAGGAGCTGGTGCTGGAATCTTTAAAAAGGATTGTTAAGAGCGGGGAGATCGGCCATGCCTATTTATTTTCCGGTCCTGCCGGGAGCGGCAAAAAAACCCTTGCCCTTCTTTTTGCCCAGGCACTGAACTGCCATAACAAGCTGAAGCGCCCCTGCGGGCAATGCCTCTCCTGCCGCAGAATCGCCAGCGGCAATCACCCGGATCTCTATATCTTAAAACCACAGGGTTCCTCCTTGAAAATCGGGCAGCTGCGAGAGATAAAAGACAGTCTTTACCTTCTTTCCGTTGAAGGCGGGAAAAAAATCTGTATTATTTATGATGCAGAGCTTATGACTTTGCCGGCAGCCAACAGCCTGTTGAAAATCCTGGAGGAACCTCCGCAAGATCTGGTATTTCTCCTGTTAACAGCCAGACCCTGGGACTTGCCGGCCACTGTTGTTTCCAGGTGTACGCACTTTTCTTTGGTTCCGCTGGCGGGCGAAAAAATGAAAGCGGTTCTGGAGAAGAGTAATTTTGCACACTCCGGGGAAAAAGACGTTATCATGGCTCTGGCCGGAGGCAATCCGGGCAAAGGCCTGGAGATGGCTTCGCGGGGCGACTGGGGAAAAAAGTATAGAGAAGCATTATTATTGGTAGATAATATTGAGCATGGCCCGGAAGAGAATGTTTTTAGCCGGGCTGAAGAGCTAGCCAGGCGTGACGATTTACAGGAAATTTTAGATCTCCTGCTGCTTATTTACCGAGACAGGCTTGTTCGTAAATTGAGCGGCCCGGGGAACGAGCTCATAAACAGCGCAGCCCGGTTCAATAATAATGGCAGTGTTGAAAGTTGTGCCGGTACTGCTAAAATATTAATTGCAGAAGAACAAAAAACTGTCTTTTCTTTGGAGAAAATATGTCGTGCCCTGCTGCAATTGCAGGAGGAGTTGCAGCACAATATCAATTTGCGTCTGGCACTGGAAGTGTTGTTTTTACAAATGAGAGGAGCTGTTTAAGGTTGCCAAAAGTTATAGGGGTCCGCTTTCGGCGGGCGGGCAAAATATATTATTTCGATCCCGGTAATTTGGAGCTTGATACGGGTCAGGATGTGATCGTGGAAACCAACCGGGGGTTGGAGTTCGGTGAGGTGGTACAGCCAAATAAAGATGTCTCCGATGAAGAAATAGTGCCTCCCTTAAGGCTGGTTCGCAGAGTTGCTACAGAGGCAGATTATAAGCAGCTTGCGGAGAACAGGCAGAAGGAAAAAGAAGCCATGCAGATTTGCCTGGAAAAAATCGAGAAGCACCAGTTGGAAATGAAACTCGTGGATGTGGAGTATACTTTTGACCATAACAAGGTTATCTTCTATTTTACGGCTGACGGGCGTGTCGACTTTCGCGATCTGGTAAAGGATTTGGCCGCTGTTTTCCGCACGCGTATCGAGCTGCGTCAGATCGGCGTAAGGGATGAAGCCAAAATGCTGGGAGGACTTGGGCCCTGCGGCAGGGGTTTATGCTGTGCCACCTTTTTAGGAGATTTTGGACCTGTTTCCATCCGGATGGCCAAAGACCAAAACCTGTCACTAAACCCCACAAAAATTTCCGGGATCTGCGGAAGGTTAATGTGCTGCCTGCGTTATGAAGTGGAGCATTATGAGTATTCCAGAGGTGATTTCCCATCGCCTGGAGATTTCGTCATTACGCCTCACGGTGAAGGCAAAATCATCAGCCAGAATTTAATGAAAAAAACTGTGCTCGTAGAGCTCCTGGAAACCTTACGCCAGGAGGAGTTTCCGGTAGAAGAAATTGAAAAATTACCTCCTTGCTGTGAGTAACCGGCAAGAACCTGAGAAGATGGATAAATCTATGATGGCTAACAAAGAACAAAATAAGGATTTTCCAAAAGGAATGTTATACCTTTGCGCTACACCGATTGGAAACCTGCAGGATATTACCTTAAGGGCACTGGCGTGCCTAAAAGAGGCCGATCTTATTGCAGCGGAAAACATTAATCGCTCCAGGAAATTGTTAAATCATTATCGTATCACTACTCCTCTGATCTCCTACCGGGAATCCAACAGGGTAAAAAGTGGCAGGATTATCGTGGAGAGGTTAAAGCAGGGGGCAAAGGTTGTCTTGATTTCCGATGCCGGGATGCCCGTTGTTTCCGATCCGGGATATTATTTGGTCAATCTGTTATTGGAGGAGAAGATTCCTTTTACTGTTTTACCGGGAGCATCGGCTGCTTTTACCGCCCTGGCCATAGCCGGTTATCCTGCCAGGAGGTTTGTTTTCTGGGGGTTTTTAAGTCGTAAAAGGAAGGAATTAAGAAAAGAGCTTGAAGCCATTGCCGGAGAAGAGAAAACGGTTGTCCTTTATGAGTCACCCCACCGCTTGATAACAAC
>DLUO01000105.1:8129-10913 GCA_003444595.1 Bacillota bacterium | reverse complement strand
TTGCCAACGCAGCTCTATACTTTTCAGAAACCCCATCTGCCGAATAGCATGACCAGTCTTTACCTTCCTTTTCAATAAGTTTCATCAGTTTATCTTCATCTTCAGCTTTATTATACGGTTTTATCTTCATAAAAACCCCTCAAAAATATCTATGCATAATAGTTCATATAATATCAAAAAACCTATAATTAGAAAACTCTATAGATCAACCCCAGTCTTGTCAGGCTCATACTCCAGGATTTCTCCCGGTTGGCAGTTTAGTTCCTTACATATCGCGTTTAGGGTCGAAAAGCGTATTGCTTTTATTTTCCCCGTCTTAATGTTTGACAGGTTAACTATACTAATGCCGATCCTGTCGGCCAGCTCTTTTAATTGCATTTTTCGATCCGCCAGTACTCTATCCAACCTGAGAATAATGGCCATATTGCCTCCCCCCTTACAGTGTGGCGTCGTATTCTTCCTGTAGGTAGGAACCGTAGCGGAAGACGCCGGAAAGGATAAGCATCAGCAGGCCGGCTACAATCATTATCGAGTTTGCGGAATAATTGACCGTCAAAGCCTCTGTTAGCCTCATGGCATGAATGATTACATTGGCGGCGCTGGCTTGTGCAGTACCGACGAACAAGGAACCTCCAAGAAAAATCAACCCAATGAAAAAAATACGGCGTGCATTATTCCTTTGAAACGGTTCTCCATTCTCAATTGTTTTTAAAACGCCGCTGAGGAAAAATGAAATAGCTCCGTATACGGCGGTAAAAACTACAATGGAGAAAAGGATCTGCACAAGGATAGCGTTTGCATGTTCAGGAGTCACTGCACCTGCAGCAAGGGCCAGATTATAGCGGATCACCCCGTCTATATAACCCAGTCGGAGGTTTCCCGGAAGAACACTGATGCTGATGAACCAGTGCTTACTGACAGACAGATAAATCGCCAGCGGCAGTAGAATAGCTATTGCCACTGCAGACAACCAATAAACAACCTGTGCCAGTATCCTCAACACTTTAGCCAGCTTACTATACTTCTTCAAGTATTCAACGGAACGTATGAAGATCACCCCGTTAATTCAACTGGGCTAATTATAACACCCCGGAATAAATTTAGTCAATAATTATTTAACGTTTATCGTAAAATTTTCTTGCGTTATAGTATCCAATTTCATCTACATCAGCTTTTACTTCCTGGACTGCTATCTTCTTTTTTCATATACCTAAAGAGCGAATAGCCCGGTTTTATACCATTGTCAGCTTTTGTTTCGCCCGCATATAAGATTTTACTGCCATGAATAGAACGATAAGAGTAAACACCATTAGTATTATCCATAATCCCGTTATAGGAATCCAAATCCATTGGTTAATTTGGTCATATACGGATGACAAGCCAACAAATAGTTGTATTGCTCCTAACACTAGCCAATACGCTATGGTTTTCAAATTATTCATTAATAGGCGCCTGGCACTGGCCAGGTGTTCTTTTTTATCTGTGTACATTTTAGGTGCCGGTTCTCCTGGAGAGTATTGTTTACTCCATAGTATCAGCCTGCCAAACTGCAGCCTGGAATCATACAGCAAATCAAAACCCGCCTTGAGATGAATATCGAAGTACCCCTCGTTAATATTCTGCTGAGTATCAAAAAAGTATTTTAGATGCTTTGGCTCAGTTTTTTCAAAGAAAAAGGAATTATGGCGAATATGCTTCAGTAAAAGCCCTTTGCCAGCCTGGGTTTCTAACCAATCCATAGTTTGCTCTAGATTGTAAATCCAGAATAACTTTTTCTTTTTAATTAATCCCGATAGATCACTGGGAATTTGAATCCATTGATTGGGAAGATCTACCAGTGTAGGGTCAACACTGAAGCCACTGGCAGCAGAAAAATGTTTTAATGACCTTCTTGTTTTAATATACGTATAGATGACCCATGTCAAAAAGAAGGTATTTAATATAATAAGGAAGTACGGAAAGTAATCTAGTATTGGATAAGGTGCCGGCACATACTCTGCTTTTGTACTACCCCATAAAGCAGTGACTGTTACTCCGGTGGAAATCAGCAATAATACCCCGACAAAGCATAATAATATAACTGATAATTGTGACAGGGAGCGAGTTTTAGCTATAACACTGTCTCGTTGGGGGAAAAGGGTTACTTCAATGTCTTTGTTGGCATAAATCACCCACTGTCTGCCGGTTGCAACCGCTCCCCAGCCGCATCCTGTCAATGTTTGGCTCAACCCCCTTCCATCTTTATCATAATCAATCCGATAGATAATCTTCTGGGGTTCAGCTTCTATAAAATTAAATACTCTTTTCCTAAAATTAGCCGATTTGAGCAAAAGACCGGAAGCTGCCATATCAGCAAACCATTGTTCAGTAGCTATTACATCATAACACCAAAAGGGCCTAAATACCCGTTTAGTCATGAAACTTCACCTCCAGGGCTTTAGCGTTGGCATGCAGTTTGCCAATGCGAGCAATTTCCGCGCGGATTAATTCTTTACCTATAGGAGTAATTTCGTAGATAGTTTTGCGTTGGCCATCAGCATAAACTGTGATAATGTTATCCTTTTGCATTTTAGATAGCGTGCCATAAACAGTGCCGGAGCCAAGTTTAATTCTGCCTTCGGTTAGTTCCTCTACAAACTTAATTATTCCATAGCCGTGCCGAGGCTCCGATAAGGAAAGCAAAATATAAAAGGCAGTTTCCGTCATCGGCATATAAGCTTTCTTCACTTTCTCAGCATTCATTTCTCACACGCCTCATGAATTATATGTCATGGTAAAACTGTC
>DLUO01000105.1:0-7998 GCA_003444595.1 Bacillota bacterium | reverse complement strand
CACCCGGGGTATGCATACTTTTTGGCAGAAATGCGGTGGGACTTTTCTGCTTAAGGGTGTGCAGCTATTAATCTTCAATTTCCATGCCCAAATTATTAATAATTACAACAATTTAGCATAATCCCTGGCGGATTGCTTTTTAGATAGCTGTAACACTTGCCAACCTCGTAAAGAAAATCTGACGCAGCCGTCGGATTCGAAAAGCAACCATTTATTCGTTTAAGGCTGAGTTGACCGTGCTTTATTTTTATTATTTATTTGTATCAGCATAAATAGCCATTGTGTCGCGCATGAACTTTGCTAAGCCTTGGCCAAATTGATCAATGCTTTCAGTGAAGCGTATGTCGTCCACGTACATTTGACCTAAATTTTTGAATGCCTCAAGGGAATAGCTGCCTATTTCGTTCAAAAATACATACCACTCTTTAATTGCAGCTTGAGCTTCTTTTGAATCAGCCGGAAGATGGCGAAGCGCAGCCAGATTCTTATATATTGCATTGAATCTTTCAGCCAATTCTTTTTGCTCGGACTTAGACAATTTCGCTATTTTTGCGTTAGATTCGTCTACTGCTGAGTTACCCCATAGTTTCCTGGCCTCTTTTTCATATGGATTATAGCTAAAATCAAAGCCCTCGAATATTTCTTTATTAGACATCTTTATTTCTCCTTTCGAATATTGAATTGTTGAAGGGTTGTTAATAATTTCTTTAATTTTCTTTAAAGGTTAGTTTAACTCGATAATGTTCTTACATATGTTTAACAAACTGCCGGCCTAAAAAATCGAAGAAATAACCGAAAAGCTTTTTTATTGGCCCTAACGATGTTTCATAATAATAATCAGACTCAAACCAGCCTTTATCCTTGTAATAATAATAGTCATAGTTCCTCACATTTGCATGCTGAACGCCCAGTCGCCCAAATCTGAATAACATCAGCCTGAAGAGAGAAGGCACGGGCGGCTTCGAGCGGATCAGGCCCTTGTAAAACCTCTCCGAGCATTTTTTGACTTTTTGCTCTAATTTTTTCCTCTGACTTTCGGTCATTGGATCCAATGTCCAAACACAACAGCCTTTTGTCACATGAAATCCGAGGTTCGCTCCTGAATTTTCAAGATATTTGCGGATATTATCTCCTACAGGAATAGTCTGGGTAACAATGGCTGTAAAGGTCTTGCCAAAGAATCTTGGTCTATGGAACATGAAAGCGAAACGGTCCAAAAGGTTCTTCATGCGTGCTGAAACCTGAAAAGCGTAACTCGGAGTGGCAAAGATAACGCCGTCTGAATGTTCTATCTTCTCCAGCAGCACGTCCCTGTCATCTTTAAGAGGACAAAATTCTTCTCCTTTTTCAAAGCATTGACAGCAGCCCTGGCAAAACTTCAGGTTATACTCACTTAAGAAAACATACTCAAAGTCGATCTCCTCATGTTGTTTCAAGTTTTTCTCAAACTCCTGAATTGCCTGATAAGTTGCCTTTTTCCGCGCGCTTCCGATAAAAGCAGTTATTTTTTTCATATAGTAAACCACCTTATTATTTAATAAAAAGTAGTTTCAGATATTCTGAAATCCTTTATCCACGGGGTTTTGCACCGTGGATAAATTTTTCACCCCTCTCCTGTGGTGTTACTGTGGGTAATTGCCGCAGAAAGGGTATCTTCAGTGCGATTGCGCTCTCAGATATAGTGATGTTTATGCTAACTGGGGCTACGATAGTTCCCGTAAAGTATGCTTCACGCTCACTTCATTTTAACATGGTCATATAGCCCAGTAAACTTTAATTTGTAAAATCGCAGATTTAGTGGGGTAAAAGTAGAAAAAAATCGCTTTTCCAGCGACTCAATCGGGTTCCTTTTGGTCTCTCCTGAAAATGGTCATAAAAACGCCGCTTTAAATTTTTGTCCCCAAAAAGCCGCTAAACTGTTGACTGCTTTCACTGTCTAATGTTATACTTAGTCCAGATTAATAAAACAGGAAGTGTCTTTTTGGAGATTGTTCTGTAAGGAACGCGCATTATTGTAAAGCCTAGCAGAAAAGCGGCGCAACGCCGCTAGCTTTGCTATGCAATAATCACTCCTACAGGACGGCACAAAAGGAAATTGAGGAGTCCTTTCGGGTGTCGTAGCATGCGGCACCCTGTTTTTGTATGGAGGTTGCGTTCCGCTCTCTCTGCCTCCTCTTATAATTTTTTATTAATTTAAAGAAAGGATCCTTTACCATGGAATATATAAGATCGGAAAAATATAACACTAAAGCCATCAATAATCTGTTTATGGGGCCGAACCCCATTAAGCTGACCGAGGAGCTGCTACATGACCATAAGATACCAGACGGAGCGACCGTTATGGATCTCGGCTGCGGCCGTGGCGTAACCTCCGTTTTTCTGGTTAAAGAATACGGGTTTCGCGTTTTCGCCACCGACCTTTGGATCAGTGCGACGGAAAACAGGCAATTCTTCGACCGGATGGGCTTGACCTCTGACCGGATCATCCCGATTCACGCGGACGCTACGGCGCTTCCTTATGCCGAAGAGTTTTTTGACGCCGTTGTCAGCATCGACTCCTACCACTATTTCGGACGCGACCCGGAATATCTGGGCAAGCACCTTCTTCCGCTTGTCAAGCGCGGTGGATACATTTACATTTGCATTCCCGGCATGAAAATGGATTGCCACGACAATCTCCCGCCGGAACTTCTGCTCTCCTGGACACCGGAGGCTCTCGACACCATTCATGACGCCGACTACTGGAGAAACATCATAAGTCAGACTCACGGAGTCGACATTCTGTCCATACATGAAATGGAGAGCAACGAGGAGGTATGGAACGATTGGCTTGACTGCGACAACGAATACGCGCGGGGCGATCGTACGACCATAGAAGCCGGGGGTTGTAAATACCTGAATTTCATTGCAGCTGTATTAAGAAGGCAGTAACCCGGCGGTTTGCTTCCCAGCACAGGGCGGCCGTTCTAATAAACGGCCGCCCTGTGCTTTAAACCGGCATGAAAAAAGCACCGCTTCTGCGGTACCTACAAATATAAAATGCTTGACACCGGGCAGGTTTTTCTTTTTTTAATAAAGGTGTACAATTAAAAAAAATTGTTAAAGATTTTGAAGGGATAAAGTGAATTCCTCTGTCTATATAAATGGACGTCCCCGATCGATCGGCAGTAGGCCGAAGGTTATCCAGGAAGGGGGGGAGAGATGAGACCTGAGGATTTTCTAATAAAAAAGGCGGCCGCCGGCGATAAAGCTGCCTACGAGCAACTGGTGGATAAATACAAGAAATACGTATTCGCTATTGTTTTAAATCTTACAAGGGACAGTTTCCATGCCGAGAACGTTGCCCAGGAAGTATTCCTGCAGGTTTACATCTCTCTACCCCGGTACAGGTTCGAGGGTTTCAGAACCTGGATAGGCAGGATTGCCATCCGCAAAGCGATAGACTGGAAAAGAAAGCAGCAGAGAATTGCAGAGAAGGAAAGGCGGGCGGCGGTGGAGGAAAAACTGGCGGCCCAGGAAGAACGCGGCAGTCCCGAGGATACTTTGATAAGGCAAGAAGAAGCGCAAAGGATTAGAAGGCTCTGCAGCCGGTTGCCCGACGGTTATAGAACAGTAGTAGAAAAGTATTACTTCTCCGGCAAGAGCTATCGCCAGATAGCGGATGAAGAGGGGCTTGCACTGAAGACGGTGGAGACAAGGCTGTACAGGGCAAGGCAGAAACTAAAGGAACAGTGGAAGGAGGAAGGTTAGATGGCGCATTATAGCCGGGAAGAATGGAAGGGCTTTATGGAAGGAACCCTGGAAGAGGAAAAATCCGGAGCCATGGAGGGGCATTTGCTTACATGCGAGCAGTGTGTGAGTGAATATTTATCCTGTTTTTCCGAAGAGGGTGAGTCCGGTGACGTCATAGAACTCCATCCACAGTTTACCTCCAGCGTAATGAAAAGGATAGAGGGTATGGAGGCAAAGCGAAGGGGAAAAGCCAAAAGGAGAGACATCTTCTACTACTCCGCAGCGGCATGCCTGACACTATTTTTTATGTTTGCGGGAGTTTTTGAGGGTTTTGCCGGGGTGATACCCGAAATAGCCAAGGCCGATATGCAGATGATTACTTCTTCGCGTTCCGGTAACCAGGATATAATCGAATTTGGATGGTCTGATAAACTGATGAACAGTACTTTAACGTTTCTAGACGCGATGAAACCAAAGGATAAGGAGGTTTTAGATTGAATAGAAAAAGCAAGTTCGTAGTGTTTATTCTATCAGTAATACCGGGGTTAAGTCATATATATCTAGGCCTTTTTTACAGGGGGTATATCTTCATGGGAGCCGCTGCGGCGGGCGTGGTGGCGGTGCTGGGGCTCTGTGCCCTGGTGGGCAGTAGACAGCCTTTGATACTTTTGCTGGGATTGCCGGTCCTGTGGTTTGTTGCCCTTATAGACAGCATGACACTGACCGATAGGGTTAACAGCGGTATGATATTAAACCCCACTGAAGAGGAGAGCCCGGGGATTGGAGCGATAATGGCGGACAATAAATTAAGCGAGCAGAACAGAAAAATAATAACCTGCCTGCTATCGGTGATTCCCGGTGCGGGGCACATGTTTCTGGGCTATCAGAAGCTGGGGCTGGAATTAATGACCCTGTTTTTCTTCAGTTTCTTCTTCATTGACTGGCTGAGGATCGAGTTGTTCATGTTCATTATACCGGTAATATGGTTTTACAGCATGTTTGATGCCCTGCACAAAGCCTCAGGCGACGGTGCTCCTGCAGAGGAGGATAACCTTTCATTGCTTGAATTGATCGGCCAAAACAGCAACAGATGGAGCGGTTCCAAGCTGCTGGGTTACGGCCTTATAATCATCGGTGCACTGCTTATATTCGACAGAATCATATCGCCTATGATTCCCTATGAAATAAGGAATAATTTGCAGACCGGGATTGTGGCGCTGTTATTCATAGCCGGCGGTATAAGAATACTTGCCGGCGGGCGCAAAGAAGGTGATGCAAGAGGGAAGGAGGTTTTGGAAGAATGCGAAAATGGAGAGTAGGGACCCTTTCCCTGGGAATTTTAATGATTGTGCTGGGTGTGGTCATGCTGGCAGCCCAGTTCAAGCAGGTGACCATACTGGATATGCTGCTCACCTGGTGGCCGCTGATACTTGTTCTTATCGGCGTGGAGATACTTGTGCAGGTTTACACCGCCAGGGAGGAGCAGCCGAAAATAAAGTACGATGCTTTCAGTATGCTCATCATATTTATCATGGTGTTTTTCAGCATTGGGATGTACGCCCTGACTTCAACCGGCGTTATTGAAAGGATAACCTGGATAGTGGAAAGTAGTATTGTTCGGGCAGATATACCATCCCAGAGGATTAGTGTGGATGAAGGTTTAAAGAGAATAGTGATCTCCGCCCCCAGGGGCAGGCTGGACGTTAAAAAGAGCAGCACTTCCGAGGTGGTTGTCTTCGGGGAGGCTGTGGTAAATGCAGCCAACAATGAAGAAGCCATAGCGCTGGCAGAGCAAAACATGGCCATAACTCGCAGGGAAGGAGATACTCTTTTCGTGCAGTTATTATCCACCACCTGGTCGGGGGATTTCAAACCGGGCATAAGGGAAATACAGCACACCCTGCTGCTGCCTCCTGATATCGAGGTGGAGATTAACAGTCCCGGTTATTTTAACCTGGATATTGACGGGGAAGCCTTTGGAAGAAACTGGCTGATAAAAGGCCGCGGCTCTGTCAATATAACGGCAGCCAGGTCCTCCGACCTGGCCATAGATGCGCAGGTAAGAGGCATGGGCAACTTCGGGGGAAATGCAAACTGGGAAATTGAAGAAAAGCCCAACCTGCACATTGATGGAGGGCCGGCATATGAAGGGCACCTCAAATGGGGTGAAGGCACCAACAGAGTCAATATAATACTGGACGGCGGAGAGATAGTGGTTAATGAAATATAGAAATTCAGCAAAGTCCAAGGCCCGGAAACATTGGGTTTCCGGGCCTCTTCGTTGCCAAAAGAGAAATCCTGCTTATATGGATACGGCAAAAAATGAACCAAAATAATCTAAAAAGAAAGCTTCTTCAATACATACATCTTCCAGACATACTTCATTAGGTAAATTATAGCATGAATTGCGCAAAACACAATAATTAATTCGTGAACGCAAATATTTGTTGTGTTTTAACCTGCTTTATGATATTCTTTATTCTACACGAGGTGACAATAATGACCGTAAGCTATAAAAAACTCTGGAAGCTTCTTATTGATAAAGATATGAAAAAGAAAGATTTAAGAGAAGCGGCTGGTATTAGTACATCTTCTATGGCAAAACTCGGCAAAAACGAAAATGTAACGACTGATGTGCTTGTGAAGATTTGCAAGGCCTTAAAATGTGATATTTCTGATATTATGGAAATTACAAATGACGAAGATTAGTAACCGGCAAGGTTTTAGCCAACACTTTTGAATGATCTCGGGCGGGGGTGTTTTTTTGGAAGTATTCAATAATATAACGAAAATTGTCAAGGACGACTTAACACAGGTTATCATGCCGGAAAGCCGGATTTCTGTTGCGGCTGCCTGTTTTTCAATTTATGCCTATAAAGAATTGAAAGCGCAGCTGCAAAAAATCGATTCCATGCGGTTTATCTTTACATCCCCCACATTCGTCGCCGAAAAATCGCCAAAAGAAAAGCGGGAATTCTACATTCCACGATTACATAGGGAACGCAGCCTTTACGGGACAGAATTTGAAATAAAGCTAAGGAACGAGCTTACCCAAAAAGCTATTGCACGGGAATGTGCAGATTGGATTCGCAAAAAGGTAACCTTCAAATCAAATTCCACCAATTCCGAAATGAGTGGATTTCTTAACATACAAACAAACGACCAACAGTTGACTTACCTGCCGATAAAAGGGTTTACAACTGTTGATATTGGCTGCGAGCGCGGCAACGACATCTATAATATGGTAAATAAATTTGAGGCTCCCTTCAGCAGTGAATTATTTAATACGTTGCGGCGGCCTTGACTGCCATCCCACAGGTGGTAGGTCAACAATTACCGACAGGGCGGCTCCGGGGAACATGTTCCAAGTTTTGCAACGCCCCTGTCGAAATCCCATTTTACCACCTGTGGGGGCCCGGCCGTCAAGGCTTCCCTTAAAGGCGCCGCCTGAAGGACCTCCAGGGCCCACCAGGGAACATGTTAAACTTTAACCGGTTTTAATTCTACCTGATTGTTTTTCAGCAGTTGATAACACTCCAAAGGTGGCAAATATTTAGTTGCGGAATGAATTCTTGTTTCATTATAAAAGCGGATAAAATCGGCAACTATTGCATACGCTTCAGCATAGCTGGCAAACTCATATCTCGATAGGCATTCCTCCTCCAAGATGGCGTTAAATGATTCAATATGAGCATTTAAATTCGGTGTTTTAAAGGGAATTCTTTCGTGTTCGATACCGAGCTCAAGGCACGTTTTTTCAAAAAGATTGCTGATAAACTGGGGGCCATTATCAGATCTGAAGACGGGTTTCTGCTGCTGTGTGTAAAGCTGGCGTTTAAACAGAGCACTTTTCAGTGCAAATACAGCATCCTTTGCTTCACAGGACAATCCAATATGGCAAGCCACAATACAGCGGTCAAAAACATCGATAATCGGCATGACGAAAAAGAACCTGTCTTCCCCGGCAATATAGCCGTATTTAATATCTGTTTCCCAGAGTTGGTTGGAACCCGTAATAACCCGGTTCCTTGTCAACCGGCGGGGATGTTTGGGCTTTATTTTCCGCTGCGGCCTTAAAATATTCAACTCCTTACATAATCTGTACACTTTCTTTTTGTTAATGATAAGATTAAATTTCCGGCGCAGGCAGTAAGTAAGTTTTAAATAACCGTAAGCAAACCCCTCAGCGGAAATTAATTCACACAACCATTCTTTGACCTGTTCATTGCTCACTTTTTTGTTATCGCAGGTAAAGGTATAACGGGA
>DLUO01000051.1:5320-7492 GCA_003444595.1 Bacillota bacterium | reverse complement strand
AGACTCCGTCGCGATCTTTTCCACCAAAGGTTTAACTCTCTGCACGAGCTCTACCAGGCGTTCCCTGGGAATGTCATTTCCGTTGATTGACATGCGGTTGGTAAACTGTTCCAAGTAGGGTGAAGTGTAAAGCCCCACCCTGTATCCCGCCGCTTCCAGAACAGAGGCGGCGAAAGCGGCTGTGGAGCCTTTACCGTTAGTTCCGCCGATATGCAGAAATTTTAGTTTTTTGTGGGGGTCCCCCAGGTAATGGAGCAGCAGCTCGATCCTCTGCAAACCCTGGTTCATGCCGAACCTGCCAATACTGTGAATCCAGGAAAGAGCCTCCCCGTAGTCCAAGTTTTATGCACCCCCGAGTTTGCTTAGTTCTGCAAGTCTCGCCAGAAGCTTTTCGCGCCTGATACTCAACTCTTCCTTTTTCTTACTTTCTTTTTCAATGATCTCTGCCGGGGCTTTAAGCCTGAAATTCTCATTGGCCAGCTTGGCTGTGGCCCGGGCCAAGTCCTTTTCTACTCCCTGTAGCTCTTTCTCCAAACGGGCTGTTTCCTGGGCCACATCAATTACTCCCTCCAAGGGCAGGTAGATCTCTATCTCCTCCACCAGGGCGGTCAGGGCCTGGGAGGGCTTCTCCTCCGTGTTTGCAAGGAACACAACCTGCCCTACCCGGGCAAGCTTCTCCAGAAAAGTCTGCTCCTGCTGCAGCAGGGACAGGGATTCCTGCGGGCCCCTTAAAATCACGGGGGTTTTTTGTCCCGTGCCAAGGCCGATTTCACTCCGCAGGTTGCGGATCGCCCTGATTGTTTCCATCACCAGTTCCATCTCCCGCCGAGCCTTTGGATCTGTCAAGCCGGCCTCGGGTTCAGGCCAGGATGAGATAACCAGGGCTCCCTTCGTTTTAGAGCGGCACGGCAGGTGCTGCCATATTTCCTCGGAAATAAAGGGCATAAAGGGGTGCAGGAGCCGCAGTGAACCTTCCAGGACATGGTAAAGGACAGCCTTCGACCTTTCTTTTTCCTCTTCTTCATTCCCATAAAGGTAGGATTTGCTCAACTCTATATACCAGTCGCAAAAATCGCCCCAGATAAAATCGTAAACCGTGCGGGCTGCTTCTCCCAGTTCGTACTGCTCCAAAAGTGCGGTAGTTTTTTCCACCACCCCGTTAAAGCGATCCAGGATCCAGCGGTCATGACGGTTCAGGGTTGCCGGCAGCTCTGACGGTTGAAATCCTTCCAGATTCATAAGCACGAAGCGGGAGGCGTTCCAGATCTTGTTAGAAAAATTACGGCTCGCCTCCACGTTTTCATCTCTGAAACGCTGGTCATTCCCGGGAGCCTGGCCGGTAATGAGAGTAAAGCGCAAAGTATCGGCGCCGAACTTCTCGATTACCTCCAGCGGATCGACACCGTTTCCCAGGGATTTGCTCATTTTTCTCCCCAGTGCGTCACGTACCAGGCCGTGGACGCAGACCTCTGAAAAGGGTATGTCTTTCATGAATTCCAGGGACATGAAGATCATGCGCGCCACCCAGAAAGAGATAATGTCATAACCGGTCACCAGTGTGCTGGTAGGGAAGTAATGTTGCAGATCGGGAGTAATATCAGGCCAACCCAGGGTGGAAAAAGGCCAGAGCGCCGAACTGAACCATGTATCCAGCACATCAGGGTCCTGCTGCAGCTCGACACTGCCGCAAGAGGGGCAGGCAGCAGGATCTTCCCTGGAGACAACCACCTCTCCGCAGGAGCAGTACCAGGCTGGAATACGGTGCCCCCACCAGATCTGCCGGGAAATGCACCAGTCACGAATATTTTCCATCCAGTTCAAGTACGTGCGGGTAAAACGCTCCGGAACGAAGCGCGTTTTTCCCTCCGTTACCGCCTTAATGGCCGGTTCTGCCAGAGGTTTCATCCTGACAAACCACTGCCGGGAAACCAGAGGCTCAATCTCTGTTTTGCATCGCTGGCAGTGTCCTACAGCATGGGTATAGTCCTCGATTTTTTCCACCAGACCCAGCTCTTCCAGGTCGCGTACAACCTGCCGGCGCGCCTCGTAACGATCCATCCCCGCGTATTTTCCCATTTCCGGGGTCATTGTGCCCTCTTCGCCAATAGCCCTGATCGTCTCCAGACCGTGTCTCTGGCCGATTTCAAAGTCATTGGGATCATGAGCGGGAGT
>DLUO01000051.1:878-5058 GCA_003444595.1 Bacillota bacterium | reverse complement strand
GGAATTTCCCTGTTCATTAACGGGAGCAGTACTTTTTTACCCACCAGTTCCCGGTAACGGTGATCATCCGGGTGGACAGCCACGGCGGTATCGCCCAGCATTGTTTCCGGCCTGGTGGTGGCCACCACGATAAAACCGTCCCATCCCACTCCCGGATAGCGTATATGGGTAAGCGTGGAACCCTTTTCCTCGTGTTCCACCTCAATATCGGAAATCGCCGTGTGGCAGCGGGGACACCAGTTAATCATGTAATCCCCTCTATAAATGAGCCCCTGCTCGTAAAGGGAAACAAACACTTCCCGTACTGCCCGCGAACAGCCTTCGTCCATGGTAAAACGCTCCCGTGACCAGTCGCAGGAAACCCCCAGCTTGTGCAGCTGGCGCAAAATTCGGCCATGGTATTCTTCCTTCCACTTCCAGGCCCGTTCCAAAAATTTTTCCCTTCCCAGATCATGCCTGGAGAAACCTTCGGAAGCAAGGTGCTCCTCCACCTTATTCTGCGTAGCGATGCCGGCATGATCCGTCCCCGGGAGCCAGAGGGTATCATAACCCTGCATGCGCCTCCACCTGACAAGAACATCCTGAATGGTATTATTAAGGGCGTGTCCCATATGCAGTGAGCCTGTAACATTGGGCGGAGGAATAACAATCGTAAAAGTCCTTTTGCCTGCTTCCCTGTGAGCTTTAAAATAATTGTACTCCAGCCAAAATTGGTAAATTCTGTCTTCAACTTTTTCCGGCTCATAAACAGGTGGAAGGTTAACAGCCATCTCCTAGTCTCCTTTTTATAAATACCTGTATTATTAAAATGATACTATTATCCACCTTAAGACAGCTATGCTATAAACAGCTATGCTATAAAATAAGATACCTTTGCACGGCTGCTAAAAGATCTCTTATAATATTACATTTTTCCATAATCAAAGTCAACTCCGCGATGACAACGGATCATGTGTTTTGGCCTGCAGTTGCAATTTCAGTGATCTCTTCTTTTTGGGTGGGCAAAATTGTTTATCGCTGTGGTTTAATTTTCGAAAGCTTTTCACTTACCATCCGGTTAAGGGGATGATTGATACCAACGACCTTCTCCACCCCGATTATAAAGGCGATTCCTTTCCCGGGTTTGTTCAGCCCGGTTTCATTTACAATAGCATCCAGGACATCCCCGCTTTTTTGGCGGTCAATCAGGGTCAGGATGATTTCTTTCTCCGGCTCTATGGTGATGCCGAATAATTTGGCATGCTCATGAATTCCCGTCCCGCGCCCAAACAGTATTGTACCGCCTTCAGCGCCGGCCTTTTTAGAGGCATCGACTACTGTTTCCGCCTCACCTTTATTTACTATGGTTACGACTAAATCATATAAAACCCCGCTGCTATTTGCCATTGTATTCCCTCCCGAACTCCGACCGGATGTTTCTGCGGACACGCTTAGATGACGGATTCCCGCCACCTTGTTAATACCAACAATAAAAACAATCCCGTGACCGGGCTTATCCAGTTTAGCGGTAGAAATGACCGCTTGTAGAATAGAGTCTACTTTTTCTTCACTAACTAAGATCAGAATTATTTCTTTTTCCGGCTCAAGGGGAATCCCCAGAAAATGTGTCAGTTCACGGCTTGCGGTGCCTTTCCCGATAATGGTGGTCCCCCCCCCGGCTCCGGCTTCTTTTGAAGCTTTAACTGCTTTCCGAGCCATACCATAATTTACAATGGTTATGAGCAACTTATATTTCGGAAAGTTCGCGTTCACTTTGCTTCTCCTTTCTGCGGTAGAGCAACCCCAGCAATAAAACCGTTAAAATCGGAGCAATAAAAACAAGAGCTACTATCCCAAAGCCTTCGGTTAAAGGATTTCGACCTTCTATAGCGGAGGCAACACCTATCGCCATGGTTAAGATAAAAGTTACGGTCATCGGTCCGGTGGCCACTGCTCCGGAATCAAAGGCTACCGCTACAAAGGTGGGCGAAGAGTAGTGTGCCATGATAAAAGCCATTATATAGCCTGGAATGATCAAATACCATAAAGAAAATCCCGCGATAATTCTCCACATGGCCAATGCCACAGAGAGAGCAACTCCCAGGGACACCGTGTAAAGCATTACTTGCTGCGAGATGTAACCTCCCGATGCCTTCTCTATCTCATAATTTGCCACGCGTACTGAAGGCTCCGCAAAGGCAACCACAAAACCCAGGATGAAGCCTACGGGTACCAACACCCAGTTGTAGGATAAACCGCCCATAATCTCCCCCATTATCTTGCCCGCAGGCAGAAAACCAATATAAACGCCCTGCAAAAAAATTGACAGGCCTATAAAAGTTAAAAATATACCCTTTAAAGAGTTAAGCACTCTCTGTTTTGGATATTTTAACAGCCAAATTTGTAAGAATAAATATATAACGGTGAGGGGGAGAAGGGCAGCAGCCACTTCCAATAAAACCTGATCAAAACCTGTGAAGATCTGGATCTCTTTCAACCGTAGATCACTCCCAGCAACAACAAGGCTAAAGTAGGCCCAATAGCACTCAATGCTACGAACCCAAATCCGTCAGCAGATGCGCTTCTCCCGCCCAACACAGAAGCGACACCCACACCCAAAGCCATGATAAAAGCTACTAACAAAGGTCCGGTAGTCACAGCACCGGAATCTATAGAGAGAGAGGCAAATTCAGCGGGCGTAAAGGCAACCAGGAGAAACACAAGGCCATAACTTGCCATTAAAATGTATTTCAAGGGTATACCAAGCAGAACCCGCAACATGGCCAAACCCACAAAGATGGCCACCCCCAAAGCCACGGTGATCATTAAAATGCTTCTGGGGATAGCCCCTTCCGAAACAAGATCAACTTGCGTTGCCAGCACCAGGGCATCTGGCTCAGCCACTGTTACCGCAAAACCTAAAAGAAAACCGAAAAAGACTAAAACCCACACTTTACCTATTTTGGGCAGCGCCGCTCCGGCAGCTTCGCCAACTTGAAGCAGGCCGAGCTGAACACCCAGCAAAAATAAAGCCAATCCAATAGTAACCATAGCTGCACCAATCAAGAATTGTGCCATAACCTGGAGCGGCAATCGCAATAATACTTGCAAAATAATAACAAAAATAGTCACCGGTAAAACGGCGAAAACAACTTCCAGTACCGTGCTTTTAATTTTTTCCATATCGCTACCTTGCTTTATTAATTTTATAGAACTTTACAAGCGAAACCCATAAGCCCGCCTACAGCTATCGCTGCTCTCTTTTCATATTAAGAACAACACCTTTTATACTTTAGTATTTCTATCCCCCTACCCCATTTCCCTTCCTTTAATTAAGGTTAATCCGGTAAAAGCCCCAGCCGCTCCATTTCCAGAGGGTTATTTCCCGCCTTGCGGGATCGGTATAACTTCCCTCGGTAACCAGCAGCTCGTTTTCGCCGTCGCCGTCCAGATCTACAAGAGCAGCCCGGTAGATGGGGCAGTCCAGATTGGAGGACTGCCATACCGCTTTAAAACTGCCCTTCTCCAGCCTGAAGACGAACAGGTGGTTTTTAACGCTGGTATCATCTTCTTCCACCCAAAAGGGCCTGTGAGGACCGAAGCTCCCCTCTTTCCAGACCAGCAGGTTGAGCTCCGGGGCACCATCGTTGTCGGCGTCACCAAGGAAGAAATAGTCTACCCACCAGTCATCCGGTGATTGCCAGATAAGGCGGGAGCCGCTTCTGACCGTTAATTTACCGCTACGCAGAGTATAGTATTCCGGGAGGCCGTCACTGTCCATGTCGAGCTGCCGGTACTGCGCCAGTCTGGACTCCGGCGGAGTTTTTTGGCACGTAAATAGATACTGCTCTTTAGTCGTGAAAGTTTCATTTTCACTGTCCCAGGCCGGAACAGAGGCCTCCTCCAGCTCCAGCCCTAGTTTTTCCACCACTGCCCGTCCCGCCCGGCTGCTTAGGGGCACCGGGCGGGCGTCATTGTTTATATAGACCGGTAAAAACTCCATTTTTTCTAAGCCCTCATCGCCGATCCAGAACTTGACGGCCAGGCCCTCCCTGGTCTCCCGGGACCAGAGCTGGTCAAAGATAAAGTTCCCCAGGCTGTAAAAGATGTACTTTCCGCGGTACTCCTCGGCTTTTTGCACCACATGAGGGTGATTTCCCAGCACCAGATCAGCCCCGGCATCGATGGCCAGGCGGGCAAA
>DLUO01000051.1:0-659 GCA_003444595.1 Bacillota bacterium | reverse complement strand
CTGGGTATCGTCCGGCTCGGCGGCGTACTCGGTGCCGGCGTGGAGAGACACTACCGTGAAATCAGCGTTGCCTGCGGCCTCACTGACGGCAGCGGCCACTTCCTGCGGTTCCAGGACAGCGGTGCCGGGGCCGTCGCCCGCACTGTACGCCTCCGGTATGACGGCGGGGTCGTTGAAAGCCAAAAAAGCCAGCCTTTGGCCTTTTATCTCCATATAGCGGGGGGCATAGGCTTCTTGCTTATTTCTGCCGGCGCCGGCATAGCCGATCCCCGCTTTATCAAGATAACGCATGGTGTCCCGTATCCCCCGGGCACCGAAATCCGGCACATGGTTGTTGGCCAGTGAAAGGACATTGAAACCGGCTTCCTTTAGGGCCGGAGCCATAGCGGGCTCGGACCGCAGGAGCATTTCGTGCGCTTTAACCTCTCTCCCCGGGGTCAACGGCCCCTCCAGGTTGCCGAAGGCCAGGTCCGCCTCCTGTATAAACCATTTAACTCCGGCAAAGGGGTGCCCTGGGTCGCCATGCTCCTCTATCTTTTGGGCTACGTACCGGGAGAGCATAATGTCACCCACCGCTACCAGGCAGAGCGGCTCATGTCTCTCCGGGAGCCTCAGGCGGGCTTCCCTGAAGGAGACGATATCAGGGAAAACCCTGCTGC